>NZ_JBSGBQ010000025.1:0-152325 GCF_053601335.1 Amycolatopsis sp. NPDC004747
CGCGTCCGCCTGGACCTCCTTGAGCAGCTTGTCCGTGATCTCCTTGCGGTTGACCGACTCCAGGAACGCCTTGCGGAGGTCCTTGTCGGCGAACACGCGCTTGAAGTTCAGGTCGAGGTGCTCGAAACCGCGCTGCGAAGCCGAACCGTAGGTCACACCCTGCGCCGCCAGTCCCCTCAACGTCTGGGCCGCGGTCGCGTCCGGCTGGGTCGACGCGGCCACGTCGATCTCACCGTTCTGCAGCGCCGTCGCCATCGCCTTGGTGTCCTCCATGGCACGGACGATGATCTTCGACGGGCCACCCTTGCCACCCGCCCACTGCGGGTTCTTCTCCAGGGTGACGGCCTTCTGGTTGGCGTCGAACGCAGTGATCTTGTACGGGCCCGACGACGGCATGATGTCCGCCTTGAAGCCCTTCCACTCGTTCGACCAGAAGTCACCGGCCGCCTTGATCTGGGCCGGATCACCGGTCGGGGCCAGCTTGGAGATGTCGGCGATACCGGTCCGGGCTTCCAAGACGTGCGCAGGAAGGATTCCCGCACCGGTGAACAGCCCCTTGTAGTCCACATACGGAGCGCTGTAGTCCGTCTCGAAGGTCAGGCTGTCCTTGCAGGTCGCCGTCTTGATCAGCGAATAGCCGGTGGTCGAAGCCGAGTTGAACGGGTTCTTGCCGTCCGGACCCTTGGCCAGGCCGCTCTGCGACAGCCACGCCAGGTACATGTCCTTGCAGTCGTACGGCTGCCCGTCCGACCACTTGATGTTCGGCTTGATCTTGTACGTGACCTGCTGCGGGTCCTTCTGCGTGACGTCCCACGACTCGAAGACGTCGTTGTTCAGCAGGATCTTGTCGTTGCCGTCGAGCTTCAACGGACCCGAAAGCACCGGGGCGAGCGTGTAGCTGTTCGCGAGGGTACTGGTGTCGGCGGTCTGGTTGTTGTACCCCGAGTACCCGTCGTCGACACCGATCGTGACCGTGCCGTCGTAGCCCGGCGTGGACGCGAGCTTGAACAGGTCACCGGTCTCGGCCTTGCCGACGGCCAACGCCTTGACGTCGGCCGTCGATCCGTTCGGGGCGGTGCCTGGATCACCATCAGTGCAAGCGCTCACAAGCAGCGAAACACCGACCAGACAAGACAAAACCGAAACAAGCCGAAAGCTTTGCACGACCGGATTCCTCCCCTTGAGGCCACAAAGACCTCGCCCGGTCATGATCTATACCACGTGCCCCGCCGTCGGCGCGACCTACCGCGGTCCTGTTCAACTGCTCGAAAGGGCTTTCTCCGCGGTCCGCGGTTCTCCTTGACCGGCTTGGGCGCGCTAGGCGAGCTTCTGCAAACCGGCGTCGTAGATGCCGTCTTCGGCGAGCACCAGGCCGTCCAGCCGGCGAGCGAGCCGGGACTCCACCGTGTCGAGGAGTTCCCAGGCGTCGGAGTCCAGCTGGTCCGGCGCGATTTCGAAGCTGATGACCTGGCGCGTCCGGTGGAGGGTGGCGGCCAGTTCGGGGGTGATTCCGGTGCGTTCTCCGAGTTCCTCCGCGACCAGGGCGTCCACCGTGGGGGCGTCGGTGCTGCGGAGGACGACGACGGGGCGGCCGCTGCCGGGCAGGTCGATCAGGAGCCAGTGGCTTTCGTCGGCGTGGACGTTCACCTGCCCGTCGCCGTACCAGGCCGACTCGGCGATGTCGGCCACCTCTTCGACCGGGATCTCCTCCGCCGACGCGGCGAACACGTGGAGGTACTGGGACATCAAGCCTCCCTAGTCGACCCGGTCGCCGGGGCGGTAGGTGATCCGGTTGGCGCGGTTGGTCTTGTCGACGAACGTTATCGTATCGTCGGGCCCGAGAGCGTCGATCTCTTTCTGGAGTTTGAACCGCTCGCGCGCCTCGGGTTTGCCGTTCTTCAGCATCTTGCCCACCTCGAAGAAATCGCGGCCGCCGGCGGCGTTCGGCTTCACCCCATCGGGGAAATTTTCGCCGAGTTTGACGTTTTCGACCTGTTGAACGCCTTCGTGCTGGGTGAGTTCTTTCTTCATCGCGGCCTGTTCGGTCCCGCCGGTCCGGCCCGGCCGCCCGCCGGCCACCATCGGGTCGTAGTTCAGGCGTTTCCACTCGGCGAACGGCAGCACCTCCGACGGGCCCTTGCCCTTGCCGGCCTGAACGCTCAGGTACCTGGCGTAGCGCCACTCCGCGGCCCCCGGCGCACCGGCGGCCGGCTTCGGCCCGCTCGGCGGCGCCGGCGGCCACCCGGACGCCTGCTGCGGCCCGCCTTGGTTCGGCTGCGGTTCGGGGCCGGCGGTTTCGGTGGCGGCCGTGGCGTTGTCGTTGGCGGCGGCACCGTCCGCGATCTCGGACGGCACCTCGGCCAGCTCCGGCGGCGCCGGGTCGGCAGCCGGGGCCGGCCCGTCCTCGACCGCGGGTGCCGGGGCGTTCTCGGCCGCCGGCGCATTCGCCTCCGCCGCGACCGGGGCATTCTCCGGCGCGGCAACCGGGGCACTCTCCGCCACCGGCGCGGGAGCATTCGCCTCCGCAGCGACCGGCGCACCCTCCGGCACGGCAACCGGGGCGCTCTCCGCCACCGGCGCCGGAGCATCCGCCACAGGCGCGGAAACACCCGACTCCGCCACTGGGGCGCTCTCCGGCGCGGACACCGGAGCACTCTCCGCCACCGGCGCGGGAGCACTCGCCTCCGCCCCGACCGGCGCACCCTCCGGCACGGCAACCGGGGCGCTCTCCGCCACCGGCGCCGGAGCATCCGCCACGGGCGCGGAAACACCCGACTCCGCCACCGGAGCGCTCTCCGGCGCAGACACCGGAGCACTCTCCGCCACCGGCGCGGGAGCATCCGCCACGGGCGCCGGAGCACCCCCCTCGGCCGCCGCCGGGGCGCCCTCCACCGCCGGGGCCGGCGTGCCCGATTCGGCCGCCACCGGTGGGCTCTCCGCGGTCGTTCCCGGAGTCGTCTCTCCGCCCTGCGGCAGCGCGCTCTCCCCCGGCGGCGCCCCACCCTCGCCGACGGCCGCGCGGGCGCCTCGGCCGGCCAGGAGCTTGCCGCCGAACTGCATGGCCTTGGCCATCCCGATCTGGAGGGCCATCGCCCCCGCGTTCTGGGCGTCCTCCGTCATCTGGTCGGACGACTGCTGGAGCTGGCCGGCCGTCGACGCGGTCGCCGCGTCGATCAGGTTCTTGATGAACACCAGCCCGTGCAGGACCAGCGCGATCCCGGCCGCCCACAGCGCCCACGGGCCGACCGTGGAGGCCACCGTGCCGCAGAACAGGATGATCGGCGCGAGCGCGGCGCCGACCGCGCCGAAGGAGAAGATCGAACCGATGATCGCCACCGCGGTGAGGATGATGCCGATCGCCACCGCCAGCCCGGCGATCGACCCGAGCACGATGGTGACGCCGGTGGCGATGTCGGCCGACGACTTGAGGAGGTTGCCCAGCGGGTCCTTCGCCCACTGCTGGGCGCTGAACAGGTTGGCGAAGCCGGACACGATCTGCCCGAAGCCGTTGACGATGCCCATCAGCGAGGCCCGCGGGTCGACGAAGCCGCGCAGGATGCCGAGGCCGAACTTGGCGAAGTTCGTGTTCCCGATGCCGCTGAGCAGGTTCCGCCCGGTCAGGCGCAGCGCGATGCCGGCGCGCTGGGACGCCGAGAGCCGCTCGAAGTGGCCGCCGCATTCCCGCTCGATCTCGGCGATCTCGGCCGCTCTGCGCTGTTCCTCCCGGGCGTGGTGCTGGGCGGCCGCGACCGCGTTGGGCGGGTCCTCGCCGCTCAGCCAGGACGGCAGGGCGCGGGTGACGGCACCGGCCGGGTCGTACCGGGTCCGGCCCTCGTACCCGGCCCGCTGCACCGCCGTCTCCGGGCGCGGGGCCGGGACCGGGGGCGGCATGGCGGCCATGCCGCTCGTGTAGGCCTCCTGAGCGGCCGCGAGCCGGGCCTCCAGCGCCTGCGACGCCGTGTGGAGCGCGGTCCCCTGCGCGTCCAACGCGTCGGCCGAGGCCCGGTGGGCGGCGGGTTCGGCGGCGAAACCGGCCAGCCGGGACTTGGCCGCGGCGTTCTGGCCCGCCATCTCGGCCGCCTTCGCCTCGGACTTGGCGATCGCCGCCTCGGTCTCGCCGATCCGGCCCTCGGTGGCGGTGTTGGACGACGCCGCCGCGGCCGCCTCCTCGGACAGCTGCTGCGCGCGGGCCTTGGTCTGGCCGATCGTCGTGTCGATGGTGCCCATGTCGGTGCCGACCTGGGTGAGTTTGCGGCCCTGCTCCGCGGACTTGCCCGCGGCTTCGCCGTCCTCCGGCGTGTGCCCCGCGTTCTGGGCCGCCAGCTGCTTGGACTCCGCCGCCATCGGCCCGGACTTCTGCGCGCCTTCGTCGCTCTTCGCCGCGACACCGGGCGCACCGGCGGCGACCGTCGCGGCCTTCTGCTTCGACACGTTCAGCGCGCTCTTCGCCTGCTCGACGGTGCCACGCCGGTACGCGCTGTGCTGCTGGAGCGCGGCCACCCCGGCGTCGCTGTCGGCGACCGCGGCCCGGCCGGCGTGGAGCATCGCCTCCAGCTGGTGGCCTTGTGCCCGTTCGCTCGCCGCGGCCGCCCGCACCTGGTGCGCTCCGGCCCGCAGCGCCTGCAGCCGGGCCGCCACGTCGGCCACCCCGCTCTCCAGCACCGGGTTCGCCGGGATCTCCCGCCCGCCGCCGTTGACCGTGGTCACCGGCGGCGGCGCGACGACCGGAGCCGGCGGCTCGGGGGGCGGCTGCGCTTCGGCCAGCTGTGCGGCCTGCGTGGCCAGCTGGCTCGCCGCGGCGGCCTCCTCCGCGCCGGCGGCTTCGCCGCCCGTGTCCTGCTTGACGGCCGGCGCGCTGCCGGCCGGCACCACCGCGTCGGGCGGCTTGGTGGCTTCGGCCTTCGCGTCATCGGCTGCCGCACCGGCTGCCGACCGGGCACCGCTGGTGTCGGCCGGCGCCACGGCACCCGAGACGGCGCGCTTCTGCTTCGCCTTCTCCGCCGCGATCCGCTCCGGCGACGGCGGTTCCTGCTGCGCACCCGGCTCTCCGCCTTCGGGTGCCTGCCCCCGCGCGGCCTTGGCCGCGGCGATCTGCTGCTCGGCGCGCCCCTGCAGCTCGGCGGACATGTCCTCGCCCGCCCGCTGGACCGCCGGCCCGTCGCCGTCACCCCGGCCGGTGGCGGGTGACCTGGCGAGCAAACCGGCGACCGCCCGGTTGCCTGCCGCTCGTTGCACACCGAGCAGCCATCCGGGACGGGCGTTCCCCGGCACCGGCGTCCGCAGCGGGCCGTGGTCTCCGGGTGCGCGGTCCGAGGCCGGTTCACGGTGGTCCACCGGAGTGCCGGTGGCGGGGGTGCGGGCACGATCGGGACCGTCCGGTGTCTCGGCATGGCCGATCCCGCTCGCCCCAGCTGCCATGCTCGCACGATCGCAGCCGGACCTCCGCCGGCACAGAGCCGGACGTGTGCCCATACGGGAAGACTTCCCGCCCGGATGGACAGCCGCGTGGACGCCGCGGGCAGCGGGCGGCTGTGCCACACTCGGCCGCATGCGACGTCGCGTCGACCTGCGCCGGCTGCCCGCCCCCGCGCGGTACGCCGTGGCGCTGGCCGTCCTCGCCGTCGTCATCGCCATCGTCTTGCTGGTCGGCCCGGGCACCGGCCGGCCGGCCGGGTGGTACAGCGCGGTCGTGTCGGTGGGTGCCGTGGCGTTGCTCGTCTACCTGGCGGGACGGCTGCTGTGGTGGCTCCGCGGCCGCCTGCGGCGGCAACCGCCCGGCTCTTGACCATCGGCCGGCACGGAGTCCGCCTCGGTGTCACGGCGAAGGCTGCGACACCGCCGTGTCCCAGTCGATGTGGTGCTGGGTCAGCCACGCCGCCGTGTTGCGGGGGCCGCTCTTGAGCTGCTTGGAAATCGCGATGTCCCGGATGAGGCGCTTGACCGGGCCCGGCGTGGCCCTGCCGCCCATCTTCGCGCTGGTCGCCACCAGCCGCTCGACCCGCTCCCGGCGCAGCTCTTCATACGCCCGGAACGCCGCCGCCGGTTCCCGCAGGTCGCGCAGGCACTTGGCCAGGACGACGGCGTCCTCCATGGCCATCGACGCACCGTGCCCGGCGTTCGGCGCCGCGGCGTGGGCGGCGTCGCCGATGATGATCATCCGGCCGGCGTGCCACCTCGGCGTCGAGGCGATGTCGTAGCCGTTGTTCGCGCGGATCTGCTCCGACGCCTCGACGATCGCCGCCGCCGGCGACCGGTCCCGGCGCAGCAAGGCGATCGCCTGCCGCTTCCACTCCTCCAGCGACGTCGACGCCAGCTCCGCCCTCGACAGCTCCGGACGCGGCAGGTTCACGAACCACCACGTCTCGCCGTCCGGCGCGGTCGTGTAGGCGAAGAACACGCGCTTGCCGTAGATCATCCGGTACACCCCGGGCAACGGCTCGACCGGCGCCTGCCGGGCGTAGCCGCACAACACCACCGTCCCGGTGTAGCGCGGCGGAGGCGCGTGCGGGTCGATGACTTCCCGGGTGGCCGAGTTGACGCCGTCGGCGCCGATCAGCAGGTCGCCTTCGCGGCGGGTGCCGTCCTCGAAGAACGCCGCGACGCCGCGCTCGGCGTAGATGTCCACGTCGCCGAGCCGTTCGCCGTGCTCGATCGTGATCCCGCGGCGGGTGGCTTCCTCGTGCAGGACCCGGTACAGCTCGGACCGCTTGATGTTGTGCGGCCCGTACGCGCCGGCGGTACCGCCCCCGATGGGTGCTTCGCCGAGCTTCTTGCCCGAACCGCTCCAGAACAACGCGCGATCGGCGGGGAAGGACGCCTGCAGCACCGGCTTGTCGGCGTCGATCGCGTGCAGGGCGTCGAAGCCGTTGTTCATGATCGTCATGAAGGCGCCGACGTCGTCCACGGCCGCCTCGCGGGCCTCGTAGACGACGGAGTCGATGCCCGCTTTCTGCAGGGCCATGGCCGTGACGGGTCCCGCGATGCCCCCGCCGATGATCAGCGCCTTGGTCATCTCGCTCCCTCGTCTCCAAGTACCGCCGCGCACCCTACCGCCACAACCGCCCCATCGGACGGCGGTGCGCGGACGGCTGCACTGGGCGGCGAACGCCGCACCGCTACCGGAGCTGGTATTCGCCGGAGACGATCATGTCCGCGATGTGCTGGGCGATCGTCTTGAGCACGATCACCGCTTCGCGGTAGTCGAAATACGCCACACCGTCCTCGGCCGCCACCTGGTCGCCTTCGTGGACGAGGGTGTTGCGCAGGTCCTTGAGGCGCTTGAGTTTTCCGTAGGACGTCCGCCGCTCCTCGTTGTCGTGCGTGTACGGTGCCTCGTACGGGTCGGCGACAAACGAAAAATTGTCCTTCAGGTACCTGATGGCCCCGTGGATCGACCCCTGCTCGGCTTGGATCGTCGCGAGCTCGTGCTCGATCAGGCTGTCTTGGAACTTCTTCATCGACGACGAGAAGTTGTCCGTCCACGCCAGGATTTCTTCCAGGTCGATTTTGGCGCCACCCCGTCTTCTCTTGAGTTTTTCCGGGTGCTTGCGCAGCAGGTGGATCACCGTCGACTTGAGGAAGACCTCGAACGCCGTCCAATGCTGCAGGAAGCCGCCCACCTCCAATTCGTTGTGCGCCTGCTCCATGACTTCGTCCGGATCACCGAGCTGGTGGACCAGCCTGAGCAGCAGGTTCATCCGGTTGCGGGCGCCCTCTTCGCCGTCCCCGAGAGAGGCCACGTCCACCAGAGCGGTACCGCGCCGGTTCACGGTGATCACGATCCGAGGTTCATCGCCCGGCGCGGGCAGGTCTTCGTCGGACCGGAGTTGTTCCGACGGCGGCCAGATCACGAGGCTCCGCTCCGTCTTCGGGCACGGGCGCACCCGGCCCAAGCGTCCTTCTCCCGCTTGCCGTTCGACATCTTCGACCGGGAGCCCGCTCAGCGCGGAATACTGGGCGAAGCCCACCCACCCGAAGAGACCGGCCTGTTCGACGGTGTCGTCCGCGTCCGCATGGGAAAGAAACCCTTCGGGGTCGAGGGGAATGTCCGGGCCGTCGACCAAACTGCCCTTCGGGGTCAGCACCAACTGCTCATCGGTCACCAGGTACGCCAACCTGGTCAGTTCGACGAAGTGCTCGATCTGCCTCGTGGCCTGCTGGTACACGAGAAAGCACGGCAGCCCAGCCGCATACTCGTCGCGCCGGAGGTCCATTTCCCCATCGTAGAACCGACCTGCCCGGCGGGGCCCGCTTCGGTGTAACACCGAGCGCGCCACCGGTGACCACGCGCCAGTTCGAAGAGGCCGAGCGGATCGCGCTCACCATCACTCATGCCCCCGTCCGGGCCGAGGCGTTCGCCGCCACCACCGTCGAGCACGACCACGCCGCGACCGCGCGGCGGCTCACCGCCGAAGCGCTGCTCGCCGACTGGACGAACGCGATCCCGGCGCCGAAGACCTCGCCACGGCAAAAGTGCTCATCGCCGATTACGCGTCCGGTTATTGAGCGTCAAACTGTCAATGGATTGATTGTCCATTGTTGAAATAACCTCACTCAACCGGGTGATATCTGTCGCAGAAACATGATCGGTCCGTCTTCTCAGGCATGAGCGTCGACGCCATCGAAGGCGAGTGAGTGTGACGAGCGAATCGGAAACCGTGCCCGCCGGACAAGGGAGGCCGAATCTCACCGAACTTCTCCGTCTCGTCGGTCCGCAGGTCGAGCGGTACGCACGCGCCCGCACCCGGCGGATGGATGCCGCCGACGTCGTCGGCGAAACGGTCCTGCGGCTCGGGATACACCTGAACCGCAATCCCGGCACCGAGCCGGCGGCCCTGGTCCCGCTGGCGTTGACGATCGCCCGCAACCTCCTGATCGACCACTCGCGAACCAGCCGTCGCGAGGTACTGCTGCCGGCGGAGGACCTGATCACCGTCGAAGCCCTCCAGGAGGAGGACTTCGCGGACCGGCGCGCCGAGATCGTCGCCGCCCTTGACGCGCTCCACGCGCTGCCCGGCGACCTGCGGGAGGTCGTGACACTGGTGTGCCTGAACGAACGCCCGTTACCGGAAGCCGCGCAGATCTTGGGAATCAGTCTCCGGATGGCCCAGCGCCGCTACCAGAAAGGCCGGGAAAAGCTCCGGCGTGCCCTCGGGACCCACGGCTGAGATCGAGGGGGAGCAATGAAAGAAACGAACAAGGGAGCGGGGAGCATGGTTGTCGGATGGTTCGGCCGGCGGCCCGTCGAGATCGACGAGGTCGAGCTCGACCGGCGCCTGGCAGATCTTCGTCGCGCGCTGAGCGGCGCGCCGCCGGGCCAGGGCGGTGCTGGGCCCGACCACGCCGGGCGGCGCCGCAGGCCCGGCCGGCCGCTGCTGGCCGTCACCGACGACAGCGCGGACGGGCCGGTTCCCCGCGCGATCCCGGCGGCACTGCAGCTGGTGCGGTCGCGGCAAAACGGCGGACGCCGCGGCGAACCAGTGCAGGACTTCGCTTTGAGCGGCCATGGACGGGCACGCCGCACGCGCCGGCTGCAAGCTGCCGCGGTCGTGCTGGTGGTCCTGCTGGCGTTGTCGGCGGTCGTGGGCTTCTACTGGTACCGCGGGTCCGCGCAGCCGGCGGAACCGCTGCCGCTCGCGCCGCCGGTATCGGTCCGGGTGGGCGTGCTGCCGTTCGTCGACGTCGCGGCGTTCTACCGGTCCGTCGACCAGGGGTACTTCCGCAAGGTCGGCCTCAACGTCCAGGTGGTCACCGTGGCCAGCGGCCCGGAAGCGGTCCGGGGGCTCGAGACGGGCAAGCTCGACCTCGCGTTCAGCAGCTATCCGGGGATGTTCATGGCGCAGGCGAACCACGCCGCCGACCTGAAGATCATCGCACCGGCCTACACCGCGAAGCCCGGTCACCTCATGCTCGTCGGCGCACCGAACCGTTCCTTCGTCCGGCCCGACCAGGCCGCGCACAAGCGGATCGGGGTCACCAGCCGAGGATCGATCTCGGATCTGCTCGCGATCTCGGAGATGCGGCAGGCCGGCGGTGATCCGGCCAGTGTCACCTGGGTAACCATGGACATGCGGGCGATGGTGCCGGCAATGCAGCGCGGCGAGCTCGACGGCGCGGTCGTCGCCGAACCGTTCGTCACCACGGCCGACGAAGCCGGCGCGGTCAAGCTGCTCGACCTGGGACTCGATCTGAACTTCGAGATCGCCATGTCCGGCTGGGTGGTCCCGGCGCGGTCCGCCGCGAACCGGCCTGACGTGATCGACGCCTTCCAACGCGCCCTCAGGAACGGTGTCGGCGACGTCCAGAACCGCGACGTCCGCGAGCAGGTGTTCCAGCAGTACCTGGGGGTCGACGCCCAGACGGCCCGGGAGATCCGGGTCGGCAGCTTTCCCGCGCACCTGGACCTCGGCGACCTCCAACGCGTCGCCGACCTGATGCTGGAACAGAAAATGCTGTCGGCGCCGTTCAACGCCGCCACCATGCTCCTGCCGGGATCTTGACCGGCTACCAACTACTTGACCAGGAGGAACCTGATGCCGAATCGAGAGACCCCGGCCCCTCGGTGGAACATCGGACAGAAGCTGCCGCGCCTCGGTCCCGTCGCGGACGCCATGCACTACACGATCTTCGCCGTCGACGTGGAAGGCTTCAACGCGCCCGGCCGGACCAACCTCCACCGGCTCATCGTCCGATCGGGACTGTACGGTGCGGTCGAGGACGCACTGGCCACCTCGGGCGTCCGGTGGCGCGCCTGCCACCGGATCGACCTCGGCGACGGGGTGCTCGTGCTGGCGCCGGGCGCCTACCCGAAGGCCGTCTTCGGCGAACGGGTACCGCAGGAACTGGCGAAGAACCTCATCGCGCACAACCGGGCGCACGCCGCCGAAGAGCAGATCCGCCTGCGGGTGGCGTTGCACGCAGGCGAGATCACCCGCGATGCGCACGGCTTCACCGGCGCGGCGATCATCCACGCGTTCCGGCTCCTCGATTCCCGCGCGGTCAAGGACGCCTTGTCGGTTTCCGACGGTGATGTCGCGGTGATCGCTTCGAACTGGTTCTACGAAGAGGTCATCCGCCACATCCAGTTCGGCGCCCCCGAGAGCTACGTTTCGGTGTTCGCGGCCGTCAAAGAAACCACGGCGCGCGCTTGGGTCCACCTCCCGGCCGTTGACGCAACGGCCGTTTGAGCCGCACGTCTCGGAGATCGCTCGGCCGGGTCCGGTCCTCCCGGTCGGCGCCGAGCACTGACCTGCCCGTCGCCCGCGTCCGGACGGTGGCTTCCGCCGTGCCGGGCTAGGCTGGGCGGGCCTGACCGATCAGAGGAGTTCGCCACCGGTTTCCTTGTCTCGTGGAAGGGTCCCCGCCATGTCGCAGCAGGAACGTCACGGAACTTCGGCCGCCGGCGGGGTGAACCGGCGCAGTGTGCTCGCCGGCCTCGCCGGTGGGGTTGCCTCCGCCGGGCTGCTTGCCCCCTCGGCCGCGGAAGCGCAAAGCGCGCGGCCTGAACGGGATCCGCGTGTCGAGGCGTTGCTCGGCAGGATGACCCTGGCCGAGAAGATCGGGCAGCTCCAGCTCGTCGGCGACGAAACCGCCGCCCGCGCCGCGCTGGCCGGGGGACGGCTCGGGGGTGTCTTCTCCGTCGTCGGTGCCGCGAAGCTCAATGCGCTGCAACGCATCGCCGTCGAGCAGACGCGGCTGAAGATCCCGCTCGTCTTCGGTCTCGACGTCATCCACGGGTACACCACCAACTTCCCGATCCCGCTCGCCCAGGGCGCGAGCTTCGACCCCGCCGTCGCGGGCACCGACGCCGAAGTGTCGGCCGGGGAAGCGCGCCGCAGCGGGATCCACTGGACCTACGCGCCGATGATGGACGTCACCCACGAACCGCGGTGGGGCCGGATCGCCGAAGGGTACGGCGAAGACCCTTACCTCGCGACGCGGTTCGCCGTCGCCAAGGTCCGGGGCTACCAGGGCGGCGACTACTCCGCGCCGGACCGGGTTGCCGCCTGTGCCAAGCACTTCGTCGCCTACGGTGGCGCCGAAGGCGGCCGGGACTACAACACCGTGGACGTCTCGCTGCAGCGGCTGCACAACCTCTACCTGCCGCCGTTCAAAGCGAGCGTCGAAGCGGGCGTCGCGACCGTCATGGCGAGCTTCAACACCATCAGCGGCGTTCCGGCCCACGGCAACGGTTACGTCCTGCACGACGTCCTCAAGGGCGCCTACGGCTTCCGCGGGTTCGTCGTCAGCGACTACACCGGCATCGAGGAACTGATCCGGCACGGGTTGGCGGGCGACGGCGCGGACGCCGCGGCGGCCGCGCTCCCGGCGGGTGTCGACATGGAGATGGTCAGCACCGACTACGCCCGCTTCGCCGAGCGGTTGCTGGCCGAACGCCGGATCACCCGCGACCAGCTCGACGACGCCGTCCGCCGGATCCTGCTCGTCAAGTTCCGGCTCGGCCTGTTCGAGCGCCCGTACGTCGACGAAGCCGGCGAAGTGAAAGCGCCTTCACCGGCCGCGCTGGCCGCCTCGCGGCAGGCCGCCGCGCGGTGCATGGTGCTGCTCAAGAACGACGGGCCCGTGTTGCCGCTGGCGAAGACCGCCGGCTCGGTCGCCGTCGTCGGGCCGCTCGGCGCGGCGACCTACGACCTCAACGGCACCTGGGCGGGCCTGGGCACCGGTGCCTGGACGACGCCGCCGGTGACCGTCGTCGACGGGATCAAGGCCGCGGTGCCCGGTGCCGCCGTGAGCTACACCCCCGGCTGCACCGTCGAGGGGACCGACACCGGCGGGTTCGCCGCCGCGCAGCAGGCCGCGCGCGCCGCCGACGTCACGGTCGTGGTGGTCGGCGAAACCGCCGCGATGAGCGGCGAAGCGGCGGCGCGCAGCACCATCGACCTGCCCGGCGTGCAGCAGCAGCTGGTGGGCGCGATCAAGGAGACCGGGAAGCCGTTCGTCGTCGTGCTCGTCAACGGCCGCCCGCTGACCATCCCGTACCTGCACGAGAACGCCCCCGCCATCCTCGAGGCGTGGGCGCCGGGTGTGCAGGGCGGCCACGCGATCGCCGACGTCCTGTTCGGCGTGGTCAACCCGGGCGGCAAGCTGCCGGTGAGCTTCCCGCGCGCAGTCGGCCAGATCCCGGTCTACTACAACCACGAGAACACCGGGCGCCCCGCCGACCCGGCCAACAAGTACACGTCCAAGTACCTCGACCTGGCGAGCGGGCCGCTCTACGAGTTCGGCCACGGTCTGTCCTACACGACGTTCCGCGTCGACGACCTGCGGCTTTCGGGCACCCGCCTGCCCGCCCGCGGCGGCCGGATCGAGGTGCGCGCCACCGTCACCAACACCGGCGGCCGCGCGGGCGACGAGGTCGTCCAGCTGTACCTGCGCGACCCGGTCGCGAGCATCGTCCAGCCGGTGCGGCGGCTGCGCGGCTTCCAGCGGGTGAGCCTGGCCGCGGGCGCGTCGACGGCGGTCTCGTTCACCCTCACGCCGGACGACGTCGGCTTCTACGACAACACCGCCCGGTTCCGCGTCGAGCCGGGCGAGATCCAGGTCTACGTCGGCACCAGCTCGGCCGCGACGCTCTCGGCGAGCTTCACCGTGGTCTGACGGCGTTCCGGACAGGAACCGGCCTAAATCGTCACTACGGTCCCCCTCGAAGGCCGAAACCGACCGAGGGAGACCCCCGATGATCGCCTGCCGCGACAGCGTTCCGGACCGGCCGCGGTGACCGCGCTGTCCCTCCGGGCCCTGAACCGGGCCCTGTTGCAGCGGCAGTTCCTGCTGTCGCGAACCGGCGACACCCCGCTGGCCGTGGTCAAGCGGCTGGTCGCGATGCAGGCGCAGGAGCCGAACTGGCCGTTCGTCGGCCTGTGGAGCCGGGTCCGGGACTTCGACCACGCCGGGCTCACGACGTTGCTGGAGGGCGGGCAGGTGGTGCGCTCGGGCCTGGTGCGCAGCACCCAGCACCTCGCGGCCGCCGACGACTTCCGGCGGTTCCGGCCGCTGCTGCAACCGGTGCTCGACCGGACCGCGGGCGCGCCCTACTTCCGCCGCAACAACACGGGGCTGGACCCCGGCGAGCTCGTGGCGGCCGGCCGGCGGCTCCTCGGCGATCGGGCGATGCCCCGCAAGGAGCTCGCCCGGCGGCTGGCGGAGCGCCACCCGGGACGTGACGGCCGGATCCTGGCCGGCGAGGTGGAAATGCGGTCCGCGATGGTCCACGACCCGGCCACCGCGGGCTGGGGTTCCTGGGGCACGCGGTCGTCGGTTTCGGTCACCGCCGTCGAGGTCGGGGAGCCGGCGAGCGCCCGGGAGCTGGTGCGCCGCTACCTCGCGGCGTTCGGCCCGGCCGACGTCAAGGACGTGCAGGCGTGGAGCGGGCTGACCCGGCTGGGCGAGGTCGTCGGGAGCATGCGCGCCGAGCTGCGCCGCTACCGGGCCCCGGACGGCCGGGAGCTGGTCGACCTGCCCGGCGCCCCGCTGCCCGACCCCGACGCCCCGGCCCCCGCGCGGTTGCTGCCCGGCTTCGACAACGCCCTGCTCGGGCACGCCGACCGGACGCGGATCATCGCCGACGAGGACCGGAAGCGGATCATGCCCGGCCGCGCACTGGTCCGGCCGGCGTTCCTGGTCGACGGGCGGGTGCACGGCAGCTGGGCACTCGCCGGCCCGCAGCTGCGGCTGACGCCGTTCCGCCCGCTGTCCGGCGACGACCGGGCCGACGTCGAAGCCGAGGCCCGGCGCCTGCTGCCGTTCGTGGGTGCCGAGACGGTGGCCTTCACGGCCTGAGCCAGGCGCCGGCTGACCCGGGGGCTAAACCGAAGCGGTGACCGATGGCCGCCGGACGCGGCTGTCTTGCCGAGATCGGACAGTCGCGTGCGGACGGTGCCACGGCGTCCGCCCCCACGGCTTGGCGATCGACACCCACGTCAGGAACAGGAACGCCACCAGGTTCAGCGCGGCACCGTAGGCCAGCCGCCCGCCGACCGGGCTCGGCCCGCCGCCGGCGGCCATGCTCTGCTCGACCCAGACACCCAGCCCGTACGTGCTGTAGAGGATCACCGCGGCGGTCAGCACCAGCTTCACCAGCACCCACCAGTGGCGCGCGATCCCCCACTTCGTGACCACGCACAGCACGACACCGCCGACGAGGCTGGAGAACGCCGCGGGGATCACCACGAACACGTCGATCCGGTCGACCATCAGGTAGCACACGCTCCGCACGTCCGGCCGGTCCGTGTACCGGGCCGTCATGGCCAGCACGACGTTGGCCGCACCGGCTCCCATCCAGCCCACCGACACCACCACGTGCACGAACACCAGCAGCTGCCGCAGGCGTTTCCCCGCCGTCCACCGCTTCACGCCGGTTCACCCGCGGTGGCGCCCGCCGGTTCGGTCGCGGTGCCGAGCAGGTGCCCGAGCGCGTCGGCCAGGCGGGGGTGGCGGAACTCGTGGCCGGCCTCGAGCAGCCGGCGCGGCGTCACGCGCTGGTCGGCGACCGCGAGTTCGCGTCCGCCGTCCTCCCCCAGGAGCAGGTGCGGGCCGGACGACGGCACCTCGGGCAGCACCGGCCGCCCGAGCACGGTCCCGAGCGTGCGCACGTATTCGGCGTTGCGCACCGGCTCCGGGCTCACCGCGTTGACCGGTCCACTGAGGACGGAGCCGGTCAGTGCGTGCAGGTAGACGTCGGCCAGGTCGTCGAGGCCGAGCCACGGCATCCACTGCCGTCCGCTGCCGAGCGGGCCGCCCAGCCCGGCGGCGAACAACGGGTACTGCGCCCGCAGCAGGCCGCCGCGCGGGCTCAGCACCAGGCCGGTGCGCACCCGGACCACGCGCAGCCCCGCCGCCGACGCCGGTTCGGTCGCCGCCTCCCAGCCGGCCACGACGTCGGCGAGAAATCCTTGCCCCGGCTCGCTTTCCTCGGTCAGGATGACGTCGCCGCGGCCCGGCCCGTAGTAGCCGACGGCGGACGCCGAGACGAACACCTCCGGCCCGTCCGCGGTGCGCGCGGCCAGCTCCGCGAGCGCCCGCGTGGGCGCGATCCGGCTGTCGCGCACGGCTCGCCGGTGGCCGTCGTCGAACCGGCCGGCGATCGGGGCGCCCGCCAGGTGCACGACCGCGTCGACGCCGGTGAGCAGGTCCGCCGCGGGGGCGCCCGGGTGCCACGTCCGCTCGTCGGGCGTCTCGGCGGGCCGCCGCACCAGCCGGACGACCCGGTGCCCGCCGGTGGTCAGCAGGGCGGTCAGCGCGGTCCCGACGAGACCGCTCGCCCCGGTCACGGCGACCGTCAGCGGCTCGTGCCGGTACCGCCGGTGCGCGGCGAGGTCGGCCGCCAGCCGGTGGTCCCGGTAGGCGGCCATCGAGCGCGAGAACGCTTCGGGCACGATCACCTCTCGATGCACAGCCGATGCAATGTCGTAGCGAAGCGTAGAAGAATGATCGTCATCGCGCTCGCCGAAGCAGGCCGAGAACGATTCATCTGCGATGCAAATCAGCCACCCAGCTGCGCCAGGGCGTCGCGGAACGACGGCGGCAGCGGCTCACCGACCGTCGGCATGCCCCGCCAGCCCGGGCCGGCCGGGCGGACCGGGATGCCCTCGGCGTGCAGGGTGCGCAGGGTGCGCACGTCCGCGGACGGCGACGTCATGGACCACACGACCACGGCGCTCGGCGCGTACCGCCCGGACACCACCCGCAGGACGTCGATCGACACCAGCCCGCTGAGGAACATCGCCGGGGCGCCGTCGTCGCCGAGTGCCGAGCTGAGCATCTTGATCGGCAGCTCGTGCCGCTCCGCCGGCCCGCAGACGAACAGCGCGGGGCCCCGGCCGGCCCGGGTCGGCGAGGGCGTCCGCAGCCGGTCCAGCGCCGCCGAAGCCGCGGCGGCCAGCGCCCACTCCGCGGCCATCGCGTTGCGGTCGCCCGCTTTCGCCCAGCGCTCCCCGATGGCCCGCAGGACGGGCGCGACGACGTCGGTCCACGTCGTCGCGACGCCCAGCGTCGCCAGCGCGTCGTCGACCAGGCTGCCCATGGTGGCCACGTCGAGCAGTTCGGCGGCCTCGGCGATCCGCTGCCGCCGCACCTTGGCGGTCGTGCCGGCCGCCGACCGGGACAGGACCAGCTCGGCGGCTTCACGCGCCCGGGTGCCCTGCGCCTGCAAAGCCCGCATCCGCCGCAGCCGCTCGACGTCCTCGGGCGTGTACCGGCGGCGGCCGTTCTCCTCGCGTTCCGAGGCGCCGATGCCGTAGCGCTGCTCCCACGTCCGCAGCGTCACCTGCGAGACGCCGAGAGCGCGGGCGACCTCGCTCGAACCGAGCGACCGCCCCTCGGGTGTGCTGCTCACTGGGTCTCCCGGGCACCGGCTGAACGCGTTTTGCATCACGGTACCCGTTCAGCGACCCGATAACCCGCCCGAAAACGCTGGCAGGACTGCGCCCGGCTCCGATTCAGTTTCGATGCGCCACGGCGGCTACAGCGGATCGGCGGTGTATTCGATCCCGACGACGACGTCCTGGAGGCCGGTCAGGTCGGCGCCGGGGTCAGCCGACAGGGTGAACCGCCAGGGCTGTTCGACCGGCTCGCCGATGGCCGCGTTGAGCGGCTGGTCGGGCGACGGGCTGCCGGGCGAGCGGAGCGGTGCGCCGTTGGACAGCGCGATGCCCGCTTCGCACGTGAACGCGGCGGCCGCGCCGGCGAGGTCGAGGGTGGCCGAGATCGTCTTCCCGGTACTACCGGGGAGGGCGACGAACACGTTGGCGACGCGGCGGTTCTGCTCGGCCGCCGGGTAGGGCACCTTGCCGAAGTCGAGCTCCACCGCACCGCCGCCGGCGGCCTTGACCGCGGCCAGCGCGTCCGGCGCGAACCGGGCCGCCGAGACCAGCAGCAGCCGGCTGGGCGCGGGCGGCACCGGGGACTGGCGGAGGGTGTCGGAGAAGCGGGCGAGCCCGTCGATCCGGAGGACGACGTCGGTGATCGTGTCCCACGCGCCCGCGTCGCGGTCGAGGTGCAGGGTCCAGCCCGTGTCGAGCCCGATGCCTTCGAACGGCCCGAGAACGTCGTGGCCTTCGGGGGCCGGTGTGCCGCTCTCGGAGACGGCGACGGCGTCGGCGAACCGGAGCAGCGGGCGCGTCGCCAGGGTTTCGTCCGCACTGGCCTGCGACACGCCGTGGTTGACCAGGGTGCCGCGGACGCGACGGCCCGCCGTGAGCATCCGGACCTCGACCGCGAGACCGCGGACGCGATGGCCGAACGTGCCGGGGAAGAACGCGCGGGCGGCCCCTTCCGAGGTGGCGAACGAACACCGGCCGTGGGCTTTCAGCGCCCCGAACGCGAGGGGGAACTCTTCGGCCAGCGAAAGCACGTACCGGTACGGGACCAGCGCGCGTTCGCCAGCGATGCGCGCGGCTTCGAGCTCGGCGAGATCGCCTTGCAGCTGGTCGGCGCCGGTCACGCCGGAGAGGTCGCGAGCCAGGTAGTCCATGCGGACGACGCGCAGGCGCCGGTCCTGTTCGAAGGCGAGGGCGCGTTCGGCGAGCCAGCCCGCCCACGCGCCGAGGTCGAGGTAGCGGCGCAGGACGCGCCGCAGCACCTGGGTGACCGCGGTCCAGAACTCGGCGTTGAGCAGGCGCAGGGTGGTGAAGGCGAGCAGGTCGTTCGCCAGGCGGATGTCGGCGTCGGCGACGGTGGCCTGCAGCTTGGCGATGGTCACCTCGCGCTGCTTGGCGTCGACGTTGCCCTTCGCCAGCGGCAGGGCGACGTCCTGGAGGCGCTTCAGTTCGCCGGCCCGGCCGCTGTAGGCGGCGGCCATGCCGGACATGCTGGTGTACCCGGCGTAGTAGAACGCGCCGAAACCCGCGAGCACGGACGCGCCCGCGCCGAGCCCGAGCAGGCCGGTGGCGGAGGCGTCGCCGAGGCCGAGTTCGGCGGCGAAGCCTTCGCCGATGCCCTTGGTGGCGAAACCGGGCAGCCCGGTGAACGTCTTGACCATGCCCGAAGCGAAGTCCGACAGCTGCCCGAAGAAGCTGTCGTGGTCGGCGATCTCGGCCTTCTTCGCCGCGATCTGCGCCTCGACGTCGGTGACCTGCTGCTGGGCGAGGGCGACCTGGTAGGCGGCGATCTGCGCCTGCTCGCCGGCGATCGCCTTCTGCGCGGTGGCCTTGGCGAGCAGGTTGGAGGTGCGCAGCCGTTCGATCGCGAGGTCCTCCAGGTGCCCGGTGGCGGCGAGGAAGTCGCGTTCGGCGGCCTTCGCCAGCGCGGCGAACCGGTCGGCGGCGTCCTTGAGGGTGCGGTAGCGCTGCACCGGCACGGTCGACTCGGTGCCGCCGAAGTAGTTCAGCCCGGCTTCGAGCTGCGTGAACCCGAGCCGGGCCCGGGCGACCTGGGCAACGACGGCCGGGTTCGCCGACGCGCCGACGTAACCGCCGAGGACCGGCCCCTGCCAGGACGGCCCGACCCGCGGGTCGTCGCCGTGCAGCCACAAGACCGCTTTGTAGAGCTCACGCGCTCGTGCCGCGCTCGCCGGCTCGTCGGCGCGGAACAGCGCGTCCGCCCACTCGAGCAGCACCGTGCCGAGGCGCAGCACCAGGAACCGGCGGTCGACGCGGTGCAGCTTGCCCGCCACCTTCGGCGGCCGCAGCTGGCTGTAGTCGTCGAACGTGCTGCCGTACGGGATGGCATTGGGCGCACTGAGATCCGGCTGCACCACCTGGGGCGGCTCCGATCGGTCCAGTGTGGACGGCAGCGGGCCGTCGGTGTACAGCTCGGGCACGCCGGCGTTCTGGAGGGTCTTGTACCCGGCCGGATCGTCCTGCGCCGCCGCCCCGACGGCGACCCCGATCAGGCCCTGGAGACACTTCGCGGCCTCGGTGAAGCGGCCGGTGGCGAGCAGGGCGTCCGACCGCCACACCCAGGCGAAGTAGGTCGCGTACAGCACCAAGGCGGCGGTCAGGCGCTTGCCGTCCCAGTCGCCCGGGAACGGGAAGTCGTACGTCGGCTCGCTGAAGTAAGCCGAGCCGAACCCGAGGAACCGTTCGAACGCCGCCAGCTGCGGCTTCGTGGTGACAGGCAGGCGCTTGCGGGCCAGCATGGGCGGGTCCAGCGGGTAGCCGGCCTGCTGCTGGTCCTTGATCAGGGCGAGCGCGGCGGACGTCGTCGTGTCGATCAGGGCCAGTGCCTGCGGGTACTCGCCCTGCAGTAGCAGCTTGTCGATCTTCGCGATGTCGGCGAACACCGCGACGGCCTTCGCCTGCCAGGGTGGCCCCGGCTTCAGGGCGGCGAGCTCGCCGGCGCGCAGGGAACGGGCGATGGACAGGACGTTCTCCGGGTAGAACGGCGCGGTGGCGGCCAGCCATTCCTCGTACTCCAGGAAGAACGGCGCCCGGCCGCGCTGGACGTCCGGGATGATGGTGCGGTTGCGGACGTCCGGCGGGGTGTGGAACGGGTCCGGCGCCGACTGGAAGCTGTCGCGGAAGAACCCCAGCAGCGTCGAGGTGTTCTCGGCGACCGGGGTGCTCATCGCCTGCCCGGGGCGGGTCAGGTCGATCCGGAACCGCAGGCCGAGTTCCCTCGCCGTCACTCCGGAAAGGACGATCAGGCTGTCCAGGTAGGACCGCGCGTCGGCGTCGCCGCGTCCGGGGAGGTCGGCCGCGGGCAGGCCGTACCCGGTCGGCGCGGGTTCGGTGAGGATGCGCGTGACCGTGCCGACGGCGAGTTCGCAGGCCGGCTGCGGGGTGGTGTCGCGGGTGGTGAAGTCCTGGTGGAAGCGGGCGGTCAGCTGGGCGCGGGCCTCGGCGCCGGTGAGCGGCTTCTCACCGGCTTGCTGGAGCCAGTGGTCGTCGTAGGCGCAGAGCTTGCCCCAGACGCCGAGGAGGTAGTCGCGGTAGCCGACGGCCGGGTTGAGCGCGCCGATCAGCGGCCCGTCGAGGAGGCCGCCGGTGGTGAAGCGGTCGGCGTACTTGTTGAGGATGCCGGAAAGACCGGTCCGGCCCAGCGCACCGAAGTCGATCGGCCAGTCCACTTGGGACAGATCGGCGAAGCTGTCGAGCCGGGTCCGCAGCTCTCGCAGCGGCTGTTCGGCCTCCGCTTGGTCACCGAGGGCAGCCGCGTAGGCGTCGAAGTCGTGGGCGAGCGTGGCCCACGGCGGGAGCGGGCCGAACCGGCTCAGGACACCGGAGGGGTCGAGGAAGGCCGCCTCGAGTTCGGCGACGGCTTGGACCCGGACGGCCTGGTCGGGCACTTCGGCGGGGTCGCGGACCAGGGCGAGCAGTTCGTCGATGCGGCCCTCCCCGGACCGGTTGAAGACGGCCCAGTCGACTTGGGCCGCCGGGACTTCGACGGTCAGGTGCAGGAAATCACCCAGCAGGGTGGTGCCGAGGTCCTGCGGCGCCCGGTCCCCGAACGCGCCGGTGATCGTCACGGGTTCCCCGTCACCACAGGTGACGACCCGGACGAGCCAGTCGGCCGCGTTGTCGGCTCGAAGCAGGGAGAACCGGCCGTCGGCGTCGGAGACACCGGTGGCGACGTCGTGGGTGCAGTCGTCCAGTCTCACGTGGACGGCGAGCAGCACGCCGGCAACGGGTTCCCCGCGATCACGGTCGACGACGACGCCCCCGGCGAGGGCGGGTCGGGACTCGGTCTGCTCCGGCATGGTGCCCTCCGTCGATCTGCGGCATTCGGCCAGCTCTCAAGAGCGCGAACGGCCAGGGCAGATACACGCGCGCTTCGCGGGCACGACAGGGTCACGCTCGCGTCTGGTCAAACCCGGCAAGGTGAGCAAAACTCACCTTCATGCCCGAACTGAGAGTTTTCCGCCTGCTTGCCCGGATCGGGCTGACCTGCTACGCGGCGGTGCACCTGATCGTCGCGTGGCTGGCGGTCCAGGTGGCGCTCGGCGACAACGAGCGCGCCGACAAGGCGGGCGCCCTGCAGATCGTCGCCGCCGAGGGTGGCGCGTGGCTGCTCTGGCTGGTCGCGGGCGGCACGGGCGTGCTGGCGCTGTGGCAGCTCGCCGAGGCGATCACCGGCCACCGGCACGCCGAACCCCGGCGCCGGTGGGTGCGCCGGTCGGTCAGCGGCGTCGAAGTGGTGCTGTACGGCCTCGTCGCCTACAGCGCCGGCAAGACGGCGGTGGGCGCGTCCGGCAAGGCGGGCTCGGTGGTCGCGGCGGTGCTGGGCCGCCCGTGGGGCGCGGCCGCGGTGATCGCGGCGGGCGCCCTCGTCATCGCGGTCGCGGCGTGGCTGGCCTACCGCGGGGCGCGGAAGAAGTTCCTCCGCGACCTCGACTTCGGTGGCGCGTCCCGCACCCTGCGGCAGTCGACCACGCGCCTCGGCCAGATCGGCTGGTGCGCCGTGGGCGTGCTGTACGCGACGGTGGGGGCGATGTTCGTCCTGGCGGCCGTCCGCTACGACCCGGCCAAAGCCGGGGGCCTCGATCCGGCGTTGAAGACGCTGGCCGTGCAGCCGTACGGCCAGGCGCTGCTGCTGACCCTGGCGGCAGGCATCGCCGTGTTCGGGGTGTTCGCGCTGCTGGAAGCCCGGTTCCGCCGGCTGTGAGAGCTCAGCTGGGCCGGGTCAGGCCGAGGTCGTAGGCGATGATCACCGCCTGGATGCGGTCGCGGGCACCGATCTTCGCCAGTACCCGGCCGACGTGGGTCTTGACCGTCGACTCCGACAGCACCAGCCGCGACGCGATCTCGCCGTTCGTCCGGCCCTGGCCGATCGCCACCAGGATCTCGCGCTCGCGCTCGGTCAACGCCGCCCAGCGCGGGTCGTCCGAGGCGCCGCCGGACGCCGACGGCAGGTGATGGGCGTAGGCGTCGAGGAGCCGGCGGGTCAGTGCCGGGGCGACGACGGCGTCTCCCCTGGCCACCGCGCGGATTCCGGCCAGCAGCTCCTCCGGGTGCGCGTCCTTGAGCAGGAAGCCGCTCGCGCCCGCCCGCAGCGCCGCGTGCGCGTACTCGTCCAGGTCGAACGTCGTCAGCACCAGGACCCTCGAGCGGCTGCCGGCGGCGATGATGCGGCGGGTGGCTTCGATGCCGTCCATGCCCGGCATGCGGATGTCCATCAGGACCACGTCCGGGCGCAGCTCGGCCGTCCGGCGCACCGCCTCGGCCCCGTGTTCCGCCTCCCCCACCACCGCCGTGTCGGGCGTCGCCTCCAGGAGCATGCGGAAGCCGAAGCGCTGCAGGGCCTGGTCGTCCACGATGAGCACGCTGGTCACGACGGGCTCCCCGGGAGCGGGGTGACGTCGAGGACCGCCCGGACCGTCCAGCCGCCGCCGGGCGCGGGGCCCGCGGTGAGCGTGCCGCCGTAGAGCGCCGCGCGTTCTCTCATGCCGGTCAGTCCGTGCCCTTCGCCGGGTGCGGGCCGGCGGCCGTCCGGCCTGCCGGTGTCCTGGACGCGGATCCGCAGCTGCGCGCCTTCGACGGCGAGCGTGACGTCGACGCGCGTGCCGGGGCCGGCGTGCTTCAGCGCGTTCGTGAGCGCTTCCTGGACGATGCGGTAGGCCATCAGCTGCACCCCGCGGTCCAGTGCCTCCAGTTCGCCGCCGGACCGGTAGCCCACCTCCGGTCCGGCCGCGCGCAGCCGGCCGCACAACGCCTCGATGTCGGCGATGCGGGGCTGGGGGTGCAGCTCCGGTGCCTCCGGCTGTTCGCGCAGGACCCCCAGCATCCGCCGGAGCTCGCCCAATGCCTGACGGCCGGACTCCCCGACGAGGCGGAGCGCCTCCCGGCTCCGCTCCGGCGAAGCTTCGGCCGCGTACGCGCCCCCGTCGGCCAGGCTGATGATGACCGACAGGTTGTGGCCGACGATGTCGTGCATCTCCCGGGCCACCCGCGTGCGTTCGGTGGCGGTGGCCAGCCTGCTGCGCTGGTCGCGTTCGACCTCCAGCCGGGCCGCGCGCTCACGCAGGTTCACCAGCTGGGCCCGCCGGATCCGCACCGCGATCCCCAGCGCGGCGGCCGCGGTCACGGTGCTGACCAGGAAGAACAGCGCGCCCCCGACGGACACCACGGTGGCGACGCGCACCACCACCGGCACGATCAGCCCGGCCGTGGCCAAGCCGACCCAAGGCACGTGCCGGACGCGTCCGTGCCGCGCCACGCTATACAGCGCGACGAGGAGGGCCACGTCGGCGCGCAGGAACACCCCCAGCGACCACTGCACCACGAACACCGCCGCGACCGCGGCGAACGCCGCCGACGGCGCCCGGCGCCGCCCCAGCAGGGGCAGCACCAGGCCCGCCTGCAGCGCCAGTGTCGCCGGCACCGGCAGCTGCGTGAACGCGATCGACCACGGGTCGCCGTCGTCGTCCCACCGCACGAACTCCGGCACGCAGAACAGCACGACGACCACGGCCACCACCGCCGCGTCGAGAAGCCACGGGCGGGCCCGGTCCGTGCCCCGCAGCCGGCGCCGGATCCGGAGCGCCTGGGTGAGCAACGGGTGCCCCAGCGCGTCGCCGCTCACATCGGTCACCTGCCCATAGTGGCGAAAACGCGGCTCAGACGTCGGTCCGCACGAGCCGGTAGGCCGCGCCGGCCAGCGCGAGTGCCGTCCAGCCCAGGAACACGAACAACCCCGCGGCCGGCGACAACGAGGTGCTGTCGTGGGTCAGGGCGTACATGGCCTGGCCGGCGTTGCCGGGCAGGTACGGGCCGATCTTGCTCTGCCAGCTCGCGGGCAGCAGCTGCATCAGGCCGGGGATCAGCGTCAGGACCGCGACCAGCACCGAGATGCCGCCGGCGACCGACCGGAGCAGGGCACCCAGCGCGGCTCCGAGCACGCCGACCAGGCCGAGGTAGAGGCCCGCGCCCACCAGGCTGCGCACCACGCCCGGCGACGACAGCGTGCGCGCCGCCGGCGTCCCGGCCACCACGCCGGAGGTGATCACGAAGGTGCCGAAGACGCAGACGAGGCCGAGAACCAGGACGACCACGCCGAACACCGCCGACTTCGCCCACAGCACCGGCAGGCGGCGCGGGACCGCGGCCAGCGTCGAACGGATCATGCCGGTGGAGTACTCGCCCGCGGTCACCAGCACCCCGAGGACGCCCAGCGCAAGCTGCGCGAACACCAGGCCGAACAGGGTCAGGCTGACCGCGGTGGCGTTGGCGAAGTCGTCGTCCAGGTTCCCGCCGGTGGGCTGGGGCGTGTACTGCGCCGCGGCGATCAGGCCGAAGGCCACCAGGAACGCGCACCCGAGGCCGAGGGTGATCCAGGTGGAGCGCAGCGACCACAGCTTCGCCCACTCCGAGCGCAGCACCCGCGGCCCGGTCACCCGGTAGGCGGGCCGTTCGACGGCCACCGCGCTCATGCCGCCCTCCCGAGGGTTTCGACGCCGGTCCCGTGGTACTCGACGGCGTCCCGCGTCAGATCCATGAAGGCCTGCTCCAGGGAGACCGTCCTGGCCGTGAGCTCGAACAGCGCCACGCCGTGCTCGGCGGCCTTGAGCCCGATGACCCGCGCGGACAGGCCGGTCACCTGCAGTTCTTCGGAGCCCGCGCGGCCGGTGATCTCGACGCCCGGGCCGGACAGGACCTCGCGCAGCCGCGCCGGGTCGGCGGTGGCCACCTTGACCGTGTCGCCGCCCGCTTCGCGCACCAGGTCGGCCACGGTGGTGTCGGCGAGCAGCCGGCCGCGGCCGACGATGACGAGGTGCTCCGCGACCAGCGCCATCTCGGACATCAGGTGCGAGGACACGAAGACCGTGCGCCCCTCCGCGGCGAGCCCGCTGAGCAGGGTGCGGATCCAGAGAACGCCCTCGGGGTCCAGCCCGTTGACCGGCTCGTCCAGCAGCACCGTCGCCGGGTCGCCGAGCAGGGCCGCGGCGATGCCCAGCCGCTGCCCCATGCCGAGGGAGAAGCCGCCGGCCCGCTTCTTCGCCACGGACTGCAGCCCGGCCAGCTCGATCACCTCGGAGACCCGCCGGCGCGGGATGCCGTGCGTGTGGGCCTGCGCGAGCAGGTGGTCGAACGCGGACCGGCCGGGATGAATCGACTTGGCCTCCAGCAGCGCCCCGACCTCCTGCAGCGGGGCGCGGTGCCGGGCGTAGGGGCGGCCGTTGACGCGCACCGATCCGCCGGTCGGGGCGTCCAGCCCGAGGATCAGCCGCATGGTGGTGGACTTGCCGGCGCCGTTCGGGCCGAGGAAGCCGGTGACGGCACCGGGCCGGACGGTGAAGTCCAGGTGGTCGACCGCCGTTTTCTCCCCGTAGCGCTTGGTGAGCTGCAGTGCCTCGATCATCGTCGTTCCCCTGTGGTCGCGCGAGCCGTTCCCGGCCCGTCCACTGCCACGCTAGGAGCGGGACGGAGGTGATCCGTGGTACCGCCGGAGGAACTTGCGCCGGCGGGTGGTACCGCGGTACCACCCGCCGGCTCCCGGGTGGACGGTCACAGCCGGTCGAGCGGGACCGCGGCGGCCATGGCGTGGTACCCCGCGTCGCCCGGGTGGAGGTGGTCGCCGGAGTCGTACACCGCCCGCATCGCCTCGGGGTCGGCCGGGTCGCGGACGGCCGCGTCGAAGTCCACGACGTCGTCGAACACGCCGCCGTTGTCCCGGATGAAGGCGTTCACCCGGTTCCGCGCGGCCAGGTGCGCGTCGCTGCTGCAGCCGCAGCCCTTGATCGGGGTGAGCGTGCCGGCGAGCACCCGGATGCGGGCGGCGTGCAGCTCGGCGGCGAGCTGCTTCAGCCCGGCGACGACGTCCTCGGCGCTCGCCCCGGTGTTGATGTCGTTGATGCCTTCGAGGACGATCGCGGTCCGCGCGCCGGGCTGGCTCGTCAGGTCGTGGTTCAGCCGGGCCAGTGCGTTCACCCCCGCCGTGCGGCCGTCGGGGTAGCCGCTGAAGGCGTCCTGCAGGATCCGGTTGCCCGAGATGCCCTGGTTCACCACGGCCCGGCCCGGCAGCCGCCGGGCCAGGAAGTCCGGCCAGTGGCTGTTCGTGTTCGGCGTGGACGACCAGCCGTCGGTGATCGAGTCGCCGAACGCGACGACCGTGCCGGTGCCGCCCGGCCCGGCCACGTCGATCCCGGCCAGGACGGTCCAGAAGCCGAACGTGCCCGCGGAGGGGAACGTGACACCGTCGCCCGTGTGGTCCCCGGTGCCGTCGGCCGTGGTGTACATCTCCTGCAGCGCGACGCTGTGCATGGGCGCGTTGGTCACCGTTCCCTTCAGGTACAGGCTGACCAGCAGGTCCGCGCCCGCGGGGACGGTGAACGGCAGGGGGTCGCTCGTCGCCTGACCGCCCGCGGGCAGCGCGGCTTCGCGGCGCCCGCCGAAGGTGAGCGTCACCGGCGTGCGCGCCGGGACCGCCCCGACGCTCCGGACCGCGACGGTCGCGTGGCCGACGACCAGTGGCCCGGGGTCGTAGGCGTTGTCCAGCCGGACCCGCACCTGGCTGCCGCCGCGGCTGGTGTGCGCCACCATGCGCAGCGT
Organism: Amycolatopsis sp. NPDC004747; assembly: GCF_053601335.1. Lineage (NCBI taxonomy): Bacteria > Bacillati > Actinomycetota > Actinomycetes > Pseudonocardiales > Pseudonocardiaceae > Amycolatopsis > Amycolatopsis sp. NPDC004747. The sequence continues at coordinate 27,444 of NZ_JBSGBQ010000025.1, forward strand.
GCGTTCGGTCCACGGCCAGGGCGCGAGGCCGTCGTCCGTCGCCGTGGCCCAGGTCGCCGTCCACGGGCCTGCGGTGGGCCGGGTACCGATCGCGAAGACGTGCAGGCGGCCGCCCGAGCCGGTCTTCGGCAGGGTGACGGCGGTGACCGCGGCTCCGGGGTCGAGCGGGACGGAGACGGTGTAGAGCTTGGCCGGGACCGCACCCGGGCCGTCCGGGGTGTTCCACCGCGGGAACGCCACGGTCAGCCTGCTGCCCGGCCCGACGATCCAGTCGGGCGCGCCCAGCCGGAAGTCCCGGACGTGCCCGTCGGCGTATTCGAGCGTCCCGGTGCCCTCGGCCGCCGCTCCGGTGCTGGTCACCAGGAACGACAGCGCCGCGCCGGCGAACCGGCCGCGGATGCGCTGGCCGTCGGCGACGACGTTGTCCGGCGTGCCCGGCGCGGCGGCGGGCAGCCGCAGCGGCGCGCCGCCGACGGTGACGACCCCGCCGCGGGACCAGCCGGCGGCGGTGAAGTCCTCGGCGACCAAGCTGTGCCCGAAGCCGTCGAGGTCCGCGCTTCCCGGCGACGCCGCCGGGCTGGTACCGGCGTTGTCGAAGGCGGCGGCGAGGTCGGGGTAGGTGACAGCCGCGTCCGCCGGCCCGGCCGGGGCGAGGAGACCGGCGGCCAGCAGTGCGGTCGGCAAGATCCGTTTCACGGGTTCTCCTCGGGTCAGGGGCAGTGGCGGGCGGTGAACTTCGACGTGCCGGAGCCGACGGGGATCCGTTGCCCCGTGGGCAGGGTGACCGTGGCCGTCGCGTTGACCGGCACGGTGACCGTGAGGTCGAAGCGGCAGCCGGTCTGCGTCCACTCGGACGCGACGAGCCCGCGGACGGTGTCGATCGACGCCGCGACGTGCCCGAGCCCGGCCGGTACCCGCGGGGCGATGGCGATCGAGGCGTAGCCCGGCGACGCGGGCGTGATGCCGGCGAACTGGGTGTAGAAGGCGGCGTTGATCCCGGCGAACATCGCGTGGTCGTGGGTTTCCATGCCGGACTCGTACGTCCACTGCTCCCACGGCGTCGTCGCGCCGCGGCCGATTTCGTACCCGAAGCCGGGATAGGTCTGCTGGCGCAGCACGGTCAGCGCGACGTCGATGCGGCCGGCCTTGGCGAGCGCCTCGGGCAGGTACCGGGTGCCGAAGATGCCGGTGTCGAGGTGACCGCCGTCCTTGGTCAGGATCGTGTCGGCGAGCTTCGCGCCGACCGCGGCCACCTTGTCCGGTGGCACGATCCCGAAGGCGAGCGGGAGGATGCCGGCCGTCTGCCGGCCGTCGCCGTAGGTGGCGCCGACGAGGAAGTGCGCGTTGAACGCGGCGGCGATCGCCTTGGTCAGTTCCGCGAAGTGCGCCGCGTCGGCGGTCTTTCCCAGTGCCTGCGCGGCTTTCGCGACGTCGTCGGCCTGCCGGTAGGACAGCGCGGTGTTCACCAGCGAACGCTCGCTGAAGCACGCTCCCGCCGAAGGGTTTCCCTGGCCGCCGTTGGCGTTCGGGCTCCGGTCGGGTGGGCACCAGTCGCCGAAGCCGCGGTCGTCCGGCCGGATGTGGCCGGGGTAGGCGGCCGCGTTGGTGTCCACGAACGTCTTCATCGCCGGGTACGCGGCGGCCAGCCGCGACAGGTTGCCGTACTGCTCGTAGAGCGACCAGGCCAGGTCGACCGAGCCGCCGCCCATGTCCGGCAGCTGGGCGTTCCCGTCGTCGCTGGGCAACGCCGTCCCGGGCGGGAGGTCGAGCAGGTACTTGCCGTAGAAGGCTTCCATGCCGAAGTCGAGGACCGACGCGCCGTGGTAGGCCTGCACGTCCATGCCCGGCGGCGTCCGCTCGTCGCGGACGGGGTTGTCGGTGGGCAGGCTCATCGAGTTGTTCAGCACCGCGCGCCGGTTGTTCGCCCAGATCGCGTTCAGCAGCGGATCCGACGTCTCGACGTGCCCGGTGGCGGCGACGTCGGCGTGCACGACGCGGCCGGCGACGCTGTCGAGGTCCGGCGTCCCCGGGAAACCGGTGAGCTCGAGGTAGCGGAAGCCGTGGTAGGTGAACCGGGGCTCGTAGACCTGGACGCCCCGTGCGGCGCCGAGGGTGTAGGAGTCGGTGGAGGCGGCGTTGCGGTTGGTCGCGGTGTCGAGCGTCCCGTCGCCGGCCAGCTCTTCCGCGGTGCGCATCCGCACGGTCGTGCCGGACGGCCCGGCGACCCGCAACCGCGCCCAGCCCGCGAAGTTCTCGCCGAAGTCGTAGACGTACACGCCGTTCCGCGGCTGCGTCACGGCGACGGGCCGGACGGTGCGGACGACCCGGACCGGCGGCGCGGTCGAGCCGGTGAGCTCCCCGGCCGGGGCGTCCGCGGTCCGCACCGGGTGCCAGGCGGAGTCGTCGAAGCCCGGCCGGTCCCAGCCGGGTTTCTCGGCGCGGGCGTCGTAGCTTTCCCCGGCGTAGAGGTCGTTGGCCGTCACCGGGCCGTCCGACCAGCGCCACGAGCCGTCGGTCGTGATCGTCCGGCTGGTTCCGTCGGTGAAGGTGACGGCCAGCGCGAGGATGGCCTGCTTCGGGCCGGTCCAGCGGAAGCCGTACTGGCTGAAGCGCGGCCCGTACCCGTTGCCCAGCCACAGGCCGGCCGCATTCCGTCCTTTGTGGACCAACGGCGTGACGTCGTAGGAGTCGTGGAGCAGGCGCCGGTCGTAGGGGGTGTTCCCCGGCGTCAGCACCTGGTCGCCGGCTTTTCCGCCGTTGAGGTGCAGTTCGTAGAAGCCGAGGCCGTAGGCGTACGCGCGGGCGCTCGCGACCGGCTTGTCCAGGACGAATTCGGTGCGCAGCAGCGGCGCGTCCGGCGACTGGGCGAGCAGGAGCGGATCGCCCTGGGGTTCGAGCCTGCCGTCGGCGACCGCGGCTCCGGGGAACCGGGCGTCCGGAGCGGACGAGAAGTCGTCGGAGAACAGCGGGGTGCCGTCGAGGCCGTGCACGGCCAGGTTGTCGTAGGCGGCGGCTTCGGGCGTGCCCTGGCTGACCGAGGTGCGGAACCCGATGGTGCCGGCGCGCACCGCGTCGACGGTCCGCGCGTCGGCTTCGGTGCCGTCGACCGTCGTGACGACGGTGCTCCCCCGCGCTTCGATCCGCAGGTGGTGCGGGGCGTTCGCGGTCTGCGGGGTGATGACCGGGCTCAGGTCGGTTTCCCCGAGGAGCGAGAACGACCCGTGGCTCTTGGCGTGCGGGCGCAGCAGCACCTTGCCCGGCGTCTCGGCCGCGTTCACCTGCCACATCAGGAAGTCGTCGGGGCCGGCGGCCCGGAAGACCACGCCCGCGGCCGCGGCCTTGATCGTGAAGTCGACGTCGAGGACGAAGTCCTGCCAGGCGTAGGCGTCCCCGGTGTCGGGCGTGATCCACCGGGCGCCGGACCAGCCGGCCCCGGTCTCCCACCACGCGGGCGCGGCCTTGGCCGGTGGCCCGCCGCGCGTGCCCCAGACTTCGACGGTCCAGTAGTTGCGCTTCCCCACCGCTGGTCCTCGGTAAGGAACGGCCACGGAATCGCCGCTGGTGACCCGGCCGCTGTCCCAGACGTCGGCGCGGTCCTGGTCGAGCAGCCGCGGGTCGCTCGCGACGAGGATCCGGTACGCCGTCTGCCGCTCTCCGGGCTTCTCGGAGCGGAGCTTCCAGCTCAGCGTCGGGGCGGGGCCGGCGGCCAGGGGGTTGACAACGTTGTCGACGCGCAGGTCGCCGACCTGGATCGCCGCACCGGGCGCGGCGGCACTTTGCGGGGCGATCAGGAGGAGGGCGGACAGGACGGCGAGCAGCACGCGATATCCGGACATGAACGCTCCACGACATTGTTGAAACGTTTCAAGCCAGAATATCACTCGATAGAGGTACCGCCTAGGTTGTCCACGAGACAGGAACGGTCAGCGGTGCAGGCGCCGGGCCCAGTCTTCGGGCACCCGACCGGCAGGCCCGGGCGCGGCCTGCTCGAGCGGCCGGTGTTCGGGAGCGGCGAGCGCGGGCCCGGACTCGTACAGCACCTCGTCGCGGTAGTCCCAGAACCACTCTTCGCCGGGCTCGAAGCTGCGCGCCAGCCGGTGCCCGCTCGCGGCGGCGTGGCCGCTGGCGTGCCGGCCGGGCGAGGAGTCGCAGCACCCGATGTGCCCGCATTCCGCACAGCGCCGGAGGTGGAACCACCAGCCCTGCGGATCGGCGGCATCGCAGTCCGCGCAACCCGTGCCACTGGGCGGCACCGACGGATCCACTCCTTGCATGCGCACTCCTCTGCTCGGTCCGGCACCGGACTCCGCCCACTTTAAGCGCGACGGCGGCCCGGCCACAGGCGGCCGGTGACCCCGCTTCACGGGGTGCGGCGGCGCAGCGTCGCCGCACCCAGCAGCAGCGCCAGGACGACGCAGCCGGCGATGATCCCGATGTTGCGGACCAGCGTGCCGTCGATCTCGGCCGAGCGGGTCACCTGGGTGAGCGCGTCCACCGCGTAGGACAGCGGCAGGACGTCCGACACCGCACTCAGCACCCAGCCCATTTCCCCGCGCGGGACGAACAGGCCGCACAGCAGGAACTGCGGCAGCACGAACACCGGCAGGAACTGGATCGCCTGGAACTCGGTGCGGGCGAACGCGCTGACGAACAGGCCGAGCGCGGTGCCGAGCAGCGCGTCCAGCACCACGATGAGCAGCAGGACCCAGACCGAGCCCGCGATGTCCAGGCCGAGCCAGGTCAGGGAGATCCCGGCCGCCACGACCACCTGCAGGGTCGCCAGCAGGCCGAACGCCATCGCGTAGCCGAGCAGCAGGTCGAGCTTGCCGATCGGCAGCGTCATCAGGCGGGTCAACGTCCCCGTCGTGCGCTCGCGCAACGTCGTCACCGAGGTCAGCAGGAACATGATGGTGAACGGGAAGATGCCCAGCAGGGCCGGCGCGACCGCGCTGAACCGCTGCTCCGAGTTGAGCACGTACCGCAGCAGGATCATCAGCACGCTGGGCACCGCGACCAGCAGCACCACCGTGCGCGGGTCGTGCCGCAGCTGGGTGAGGATCCGGCGGGTGGTGGCCGGCGCGCTCATCGCGCCGCCTCCGCGCGTCCCCTGATCAGGCGCAGGAACGCCTGCTCGAGATCGGGCGCGCCGGTCCGCGTCCGCAGGGCCTCCGGGGTGCCGCGGGCGAGGACCTTCCCGCGGTGCAGCAGCAGGAGGTCGTCGCAGCGCGCGGCTTCGTCCATCACGTGGCTGGAGATCAGCAGCGTGACGCCGGTGGCGGCCAGGTCGTGGAACAGCTTCCAGAGCTCGTCGCGCAGCTCGGGGTCGGACCCGACCGTCGGCTCGTCCAGCACCAGCAGCTCGGGGGTGCCCAGCAGCGCCGCCGCCAGGTTCGCCCGGCCGCGCTGGCCGCCGGAGAGGCGGCCGACCAGGACCCGGGCCGATTCGGTGAGCCCCGTCTGGGTGATCACCCGGTCGACGTCCGATGGCGGCGTGCCGAGCACCGCGGCGAAGTAGCGCAGGGCCTCGGTGACCGTCAGGTCCGCGTAGATCGCCGGGTCCTGGGTCGCGTAGCCGATCCGGCGGCGCAGCTCGGGGTGGCCCGCGGGCCTGCCGAGCACGTCCACCCGCCCGGACTCGACGATCTGGACGCCGACGATCGAACGCATCAGCGTGCTCTTGCCGCAGCCGTTCGGCCCCAGCAGGCCGGTCACCGTCCCGCGCCGCACGGTGAACCCGATGTCGCGCAGCACCTCTTCGCCGCCGCGGCGGACGCGCAGGTCCGCGACGACGATCGCCGGCTCGTCCACGGCGTCCGCTCCTTCCGCCCCGGACCACTCATGGTGAGCGCCGGTCCGGGCGGAGACAAGAGGGAGAAAAGTGCGGGCAGGTGCGCCGAGGGGGGAGGAGGCGCACCTGCCCGCGGATGTGACGTTAGCGGACTCTTCGTCAGTTCGCCGATCGAGCGACCGGAACGGGTGTCAGCCGCACGTCCTGCCGTTCACCGCGAACGCCGTGGGACTCGCGTTGCTGCCCGTGTAGCTGCCGTTGAAGCCGATCGAGACCGACTTGCCCGGCGCCACCGACGCGTTCCAGGGCAGCGCCGTGGCGGTGACGTTCGCGCCGGACTGCGCCCAGGTCGCCGACCAGCCCTGGGTCACCTTCTGGTTCCCCGGGAAGGCGAACTTCAGGACCCAGTTCGACCACGCCGCCGTCCCGCTGTTGGTCACCGTGACGTAGGCCGTGAAGCCGCCGGACCAGCTGTTCGCCGTGTAGGTCACCGAGCAGCCGCCGCCCGAGGCGTCCGGCAGGGTCGTGAACTGCGTCGACGCCGAATCCGGGCCGGTCAGGCCCGCGCCGTTGCGGGCGACCACGACCAGGGTGTACGCGGTCGACGGCGAGAGCCCGGTCAGGGTCGCGCCGGTCCCGGTGACGGTGGCGAGGACCTTGCGGGCCGTGCCGGTCACGCTGACGACGTCGTAGTTCTTGATCCCGCTCTCCGCGTCCGAGGACGCCGTCCAGGTCACCGTCGCGCCGGTGGCGGACACCGCCGAGACAGCGGGCTTGCCCGCCGCGGCCGGGGCGGTCGTGTCCACCGCGGACGGCGACTTCTCCGCCGTCCAGTTCGCCAGCCAGGCCAGCGCCGAGTTCCAGTTGATGGCGACCTCGTTCACCGAGTAGGCCTGGATGTCGTCGACGAAGCAGCGCTGGGGTGCGCAGCCGGCGAGCAGCCGGGCCGCCGTCGGGTCCTGCAGGCCGCTGTTCGGCCCGCCGGACAGCGCGCCGGGCGGCGCGGTCGGCAGCGACGGGTCCAGCTCGTGCGCCCAGAACCGGTGGTGCACGTTCTGCACCGCCTGGTCGCCGTGGCCGGAGACGTAGGAGTAGTTCGCCGGGTTGCGGCCCAGCAGGTAGTCCATGGCCTGGAAGGCGCCGTCGCGGTACTTGTCCAGCTTGGTGAAGTCGTACGCCAGCGCGAGCACGACGCCGTTGTTGGCCACCAGGCCGTTGGAGCCCCATTCGTAGGTGCCGTCGGCGGTCCGGTAGGGCGCGGGGTAGCCCATGCCCGCCATCTGGGCGAGGTGGCTGTCGGCCGTCGTGGTGATCGCCGCCTTGATCGCCGCGACGTCCGCCGCGGGCAGGTCGGTGGGCACCAGGGCGAGCGTGATGTCGCCGAGCGCGCCCGTCGAGCCCCAGTCGAAGCCGTGGGTGTTGAAGCTGACGCCGCGGTAGAGCGAGGATCCGGTGACGTCGGTGCGGTACGCGCTCTTCGCCGTCGTCGCGAACAGCTCCGCGGCCGCCCAGTAGAACTCGTCGGTCACGGTGTTGTCGCTGTAGGTCCCGCCGCCGGTGCCGTCGTTCGGGTCGGCGAGCACGTTCGGGTTGGCCTTCGCCGCGGCGTACGCCTTCTCGGCCGCCGCGAGCAGCTTCGCCGAGTACGTGGGATCGATGGTCCGCCACAGCCGGGACGCCTGCGCCGCCACCGCGGCCGTGTTCAGCGTGGCCGCCGTGCTCGGCGCGGAGAGCCGGCGCGGCTGGCTGTCCTGGTCGGGCCGGGTGGGCAGGCTGGTCCAGGCCGCGTCGTGGATCTTGTGGTGCACCATGCCCGCGTTCGGCTTGCCGTCGGGCACCTGCATGGAGAGCAGGAAGTCGAGCTCCCAGCGGGCTTCGTCGAGGATGTCGGGGACGCCGTTGGCCCGCTCCGGGATGGCCAGCTTCCCGTCGCCCAGCGCGCTCGCGTCGCCCAGCTTCAGCGCGCGCTCGTACTCGTCGAGCAGCTCCCAGGTCGCGATGCCGCCGTTGACGACGTACTTGCCGTGGTCACCGGCGTCGTACCAGCCGCCGCGCACGTCGAGGGTGTAGCCGCAGTTCAGGTCCGACCGGCAGGGGACGTTGTTGTCGCCCTGGTTCGGCGCGACGTTCACGTGGCCGGCGGGGCGCGCGTAGGTGGCCCCGACGTACTGGGCGTCGATCGCGATCCCGCTGCGCTGGTGGTAGAAGAACGCCAGCGAGTCGTAGCGCAGCTTCTTCAGCCCGTCGGCGGCGATGTCGAACGGGAAGCTGGTTTCGGAGCCGACGGCGAGGGTGTACCCGGTGCCCGCGGTGTCGTAGGCGGAGAAGTCGATGTCGTGGACGTTCTCGCCGGAGGCGGCGTCCGCCCCGCGGGGCCGGGTCTGCCCGGTGGCCACCGCGGTGCCGGCGGCGTTGCGCAACGTCCAGGTCACCGGGCTCGTCGAGCTGTTGATCACCGTGGCGTGCTTGGGCAGGCCGGGGGTGTAGCTCTCCTGGTTCACCCGGATGCCGCTCGTCGGCGGCAGGCCGCCGGGCGGGATCACCCCGCCGATCAGCGAGATGTTGTCCAGGCAGACGGTGTTGTTCGCGGCCTGGCCCCCGAACCAGAAGGCCAGCTGGCCGTTGCCCGCGGCCGGGAAGTCCAAAGTGGACGTGAAGGTGACGGTGAAGTGCTGGGTCGAGGGCGTGACCGTCAGGTCGGTGCGGGAGATCTGCCGGTAGGGCGAGACGGACTCGCCCGCGACAGCGGAGATCTGCTGGGTGGTCGTCGCGTGCGCGTCGAACTTCAGCGTGTACTGCTGCCCCGCCTCGAACGGGACGCCGTTCTGGCCGACGAGGGCGTCGTAGCCGTTGGCCGTGCCGCCGGTGACGTCGGTGCAGAACTCCCCGCCGGTGACGCGGCCGGTGGTCCCGGCCCCGGCCCACCAGGGGTCGAGGGTGCCACTGGCGAAGGTGCCGTTGAGCAGCCGCTCGTAGTCCGCGGCCGACGCGGGCACCGAACCCGCCGTCAGCCCGAGCGTCGTCACCGCCAGTAACACCAGTCCAGCCCGGAATTTCCTTGCCCGCATTCGCCATCTCCTCGTCGTCGAGCCAGGCGTACATGGGAGCGCTCCCAGACAGGGGACTGTAATCACGCGTGTGCGGCTTTGGCAATGATCGCGGGAGGAGGGTGGACGCGGTACCGGCCTTCGTCTATACATACGTGGGCCACCGGGTCAGCCAAAGCGAAACTTTCGGAAAGTTTCAGGGCCGTCAGCGAAACCAGAAAATGTTAACGCTAACTCTCGGTCCCCCGTCCGGAAAGGGGCAACGATGCCCGCTCGAACCCGTTCACGGGTCCTGCACCTGCTCGCCGCGACGGCCGCCGCGCTGTCGTTGTCCACGGCCGTGCCGCCGGCCGCCGTCGCCGCCCCCGGCAGCCCGGCGGTGACCCCGCCACTGGGCTGGAACAGCTGGAACAGCTTCGGCTGCAACGTCTCCGAGTCCACCATCCACCAAGCGGCCGACGCGATGGTCTCCTCCGGCATGCGCGACGCGGGCTACCAGTACGTCGTCGTCGACGACTGCTGGTTCGACCCGCAGCGCGACGCCCAGGGCAACCTGCGCGGCAACGCCTCGAAGTTCCCCAGCGGCATGAAGGCCCTCGGCGACTACATCCACGCCCGCGGCCTGAAGTTCGGCATCTACCAGGTCCCCACCGACCGCACGTGCGCCCAGCGCGGCGGCACCTACCCCGGCTCGACCGGCAGCCAGGGCCACGAAGCCCAGGACGCCCGCACGTTCGCCTCTTGGGGCGTCGACTACCTCAAGTACGACTGGTGCTCCCCCGCCGGCACCCGCGACGAGCAGGTCAGCCGCTTCGGCCTGATGCGCGACGCGCTGCGCGGCACCGGGCGGCCGATCGTCTACAGCATCAACCCCAACAGCTACCACGCCATCACCGGCGACAAGTACGACTGGGGCCAGGTCGCCGACCTGTGGCGCACCACCGAAGACCTGCTCGACATCTGGCAGAACGGCAACACCAACAGCTACCCGATGGGCGTCGGCAACGTCCTCGACGTCACCGCCCCGCTGGCCGCGCAGGCCGGGCCCGGGCACTGGAACGACCCGGACATGCTCGTGGTCGGCCGCCCCGGGCTGTCGCTGACCGAGTCCCGCGCCCACTTCGCGCTCTGGGCTTTGCTGGCCGCGCCGCTGATGGCGGGCAACGACATCCGCAGCATGTCCTCGGACATCAGCGCGGTCCTGCGCAACCCCCGCCTGCTGGCGGTCGACCAGGACAGCCTCGGCGCCGGCGGCCGCCGGGTCCGCGACGACGGCAATGTCGAGGTGTTCGCCAAGCCGCTGTCCGACGGGTCCGTCGCCGTCGGGCTGCTCAACCGCGGCAGCGGCACGACGACCGTCAGCACCACCGCGGCGCAGGTCGGGCTCAACGGGACGTCGTTCACCCTGACCGACCTGTGGACCGGCGGCACGTCCGCCACGAGCGGCTCGATCAGCGCGAGCGTGCCCGCCCACGGTGTCGCGGCGTACCGCGTTTCCGGTGGTACGCCCCTCGCCGCCACGACGTCACGGCTGCGCGGCTCCGGCTCGAACCGTTGCCTCGACGTCGACAACGCCTCGACCGCCTCGGGCGCGGGCACGCTGATCTGGGACTGCCAGACCGCCGCCAACCAGCTCTGGACCACCTGGGAGAACGGCGAAATCCGGGTCTTCGGCGACAAGTGCCTCGACGGCGGCTCGAGCGGCGCCCAGGTGCTGAGCCGCTCGTGCACCGGGCAGAACAACCAGAAGTGGACGCTCGGCTCGGACGGCACGCTCAAGAACGTCCAATCAGGACTGTGCCTCGACGCCGAAGGCGCGGCGACGGCCAACGGGACCCGGGCGATCCTGTGGTCCTGCAACGGCCAGGCGAACCAGAAGTGGAGCCGCGTCTGACGGCCGCGTGCAGGCGTTCCTCGATCGTGCGGACCGGGACCGTCCCGGCCGAGGAGCCTTCTCACCTGACCGAGGGACACGGTTGCGGTAACGCGCGGGCGGTAACGGAGCGATAACGAGGTACGGACCGCCCGACAGCAGGAGAACCTTCTCGTGGAAACACCGTGCCGAGGCCCCATCGACGTCACCCGGGTCACCGGGTTCGACACCGGCACCGCCGACCCCGACGACCTCCGCCGCGCCGTCGCGGCGTCACCCGGCTACACGCGCGCCGCCACCGAACACCGGGAGGCGTTGCTGGACATCGTGCTGCGGGTGGGCACCACGCCCGTTCCGGAGCCGAGACGCCGGCTCGGGGTCGTCGGGAGACTGCTCGGCCGCCGGTAGCGACGGCGAAAGCCGCGACCGGGATCCGGTCGCGGCTGTGCTCCGCGGGGCTTCGCCCGGGCCGGGGGCTGCGCCACCCGGACCCGAAAAGCGAGTCCGTCGTCTGCGCCGGGTGGGGCCGGCGCACCGGCTTCGCCCGGTGGCCGGTCCCACCCGTGCCGGCGTCGGCGCCGGGTCGGTGCGTGCCCGGAACGGGGAACCGGAGTGTGCAGCTCGCTCCCTGTTCCGGGCACGCCGCACGACATCAGGCGCGGCGCCGGTTTCCGCACCCCGGCCGGCATCCGCACACACAACGGGCGGCCGTGGCGCGGGGACTCAGTGGCCCTGGCTCGTGCCACCGTCGGCGATACCGCCCGAGGCGCAGTTCTCCGGGTTCTCGCCGCTGGCCTCGTGCTCGCCCGGCGACAGGATCGGCACGCCGATGCCGTTGAGCGAGTTCTGGATCGGCACCTGGACGCCGAGCACGTTGATGTTGTTGTCGCACACGCCGAGGACGGCGTTGACGTTGTGCAGCACGTCGGTGTTGTTCAGGTTGAGCAGGCCGAGCTGGCCGGTGTGGCCACCGTGGTGGTGGTCGTGGCCGTCCGGCGTGCCGGCGGCCGCGACGCCACCCGCCAGGAAGGCGCCGGCCGCCATGGCGGCCGTGACGAAGCCGATCTTCTTCAGCATTTGTTCTCCTCGATTGTTCGGTGCATCGGACAGGACGGCGGCGAGGTGTGTGTTTCTCCGTCCCGCGTGAGGAAAACGTACTGAAACAATGGAAACGATTCCACTTCGTGCCACCATCGAGTGCGCCCGGAAAGCCGCTGACCGCGCGACGGTTGACCCGATCGGGTCAGCGGGGTTCACCGCGGAAAAACCGTTTCACGTAAATCGCACCCGATTCGCACACTCGTTCCGGCGGCAACCACCCGAATAATCGCGGCGGAAACGCGGTCGGCACCGTAGGCTCGGATACACGGAAGCCCGTTCCCCTCGACCCCGGGAGCAGGTATCCGGCTGGTGAACCGGCGAGGCGTGAACCCCACAGCCGAGCCCGCAGCCGGGCGACGCACGGCCTCGCCGGTTCCAGCCGCCGCACAGCAGAAAGCCGCCGCACGGAAACGTTTCCGTGCGGCGGCTTGCGGGGACCGGCCGGCGGCCTCGGGCCGTGACCTTCGACGGTGACGGTCGTGGCGGCCGAGTCGCCGGACGCGGCCGGCCCGGCAGGAGCGGGAACCCTCAGTCGCCCTGGCTGGTGCCGCCGTCGGCGAGCCCGCTGGCGGCGCAGTTGTACGGCGACTCGCCTTCGGCCTCGCTCGCACCCGGCGAGAGGATCGGCACGCCGATGCCGTTGAGCGATTCCTGGACCGGCACCTGGACACCGAGCACGTTGATGTTGTTGTGGCACAGCCCGAGCGTGCCCTGGACGTTGTGCAGCGCGTCGGTGTCGTTCAGGTTCACCAGGCCGACCTGGCCGGTGTGGTCGTAACCGTGGTCGTAACCGTGGTCGCCCTCCGGCGTGCCGGCGGCCGCGATCCCACCGGTGACGAATGCCCCGGCGGCCATGGCGGCAGCAACGAAGCCGATTTTCTTCAGCATGGATTCTCCTCGATAAGACAATTGCCGAAAGCGGCACCCAATGCATTTCTGGCGCCTCGGTGGGAAAAACGTACTGACGGGCCGCCGGGCGTTCCAGCCGGTTCACCGATCGTGTGGGGTGCGCGAACCCCTGACCGGGGTTCGTATAGCTCGAACGGGTGGCCGGCCGGGAGCGCCCCTGGTGCCGGCCGGGAGCCGGCGCGGGTGGGCACCGAACCTTTACTACGCAACGTGTTCCGTCGGCCGGAACACTGCGGTGCGTCACGCTTTGGGGTTGCCTGCGACCCGCGGATCCGTTTCGGAGCGTGACGAATTCCGGAACCCCATCCTTCGAAAGTGAAGACACCTCCGCGTTCCTACGCTTTGCCGAGTCACCCGGTACGCGGTGCGGGACGTGAGGAGTGGTTCGTGGTGGATTACGCGGTGCTCGTGGCGTCCGCGGTGCTCTACGCGGTGGGGATCGTCGCGCAGAGCGTCGCCGCGCGGAGGGCGGGCAACCGGCCGGGCGCAGGGCTGGGCCTGCTGGCCCGGCTCGCCGCCGATCGCCTGTACCTGCTGGGGTTCGCCGGCCAGGTGGGCGGCTTCGCGCTCGCGTTCTTCGCGCGCGCGTCCCTGCCGCTGTACCTGGTGCAGGCCGCGTCGTCGTCGGCCATCGGGCTGGCAACCGCCTTCGGCGTGTTCGTCCTCGGCTGGCGGATCCGCACCGGGGAGGCGATGACCCTGGTACTGCTGGCTTCCGGGCTGGTCGTGCTGGCCGGGTCCTCGTCGGCCTCGGTCGCCACGGACCTGCCGCCGGCCGGGGTCGCCGCGCTGGCGCTCGTCGTGCTCGCCACCGGGCTGGCCATGGTCCCCGCGGGCCGGGCGGGGACGTTCCTGCCTGCCGCGGTACTGTCCGGGGTCGCGTTCGCCGTCGTCGCGGTCGCGAGCCGGACCCTTGCCCACCTCGATCTCGTTGCCCTGCCGGGAAAGCCGCTGACCTGGCTGATGCTGACGGCGGCGGTGCTCGGCCAGGCTTCGATGGCGGCCGCCCTGCAGCGCGGGCCCGCGGCCGCGGTGGTGGCCACCGCCGACGCGACCACCATCGTGCTGGCCTCGGTCACCGGTATCGCCGCGCTCGGCGACCACGTCGTCGCCGGGCAGGGGGCCTGGGTCGCCACCGGGCTCGCCGTGGTCGTGTGCGGCGTCCTGCTGCTCGGCGTGCAGGCACGCGCCGGAGCGCCCGCCCTCGCGGGGGAAGCGGCGTGACCCCGCGGCCGCTCGCGAGCGTCTCGGTCGACCTCGACAACCTGTGGGCCTACCTCAAGACCCACGGCGATCCGGGCTGGCGCGACCGGCCCAGCTTCCTGCCGTCCGCGGTGCCGCGGCTGCTGGAGATCCTCGGCGAGCAGGGCCTGACGACGACGGTCTTCGTCGTGGGCGCCGACGTCGTCCGCGAGGACGGCGCCAAGGCGGTCGCCGAGATCGCCGCGGCCGGGCACGAGGTGGGCAACCACTCCTTCGGCCACGAACCCTGGCTGCACCGCTACTCCCGCGAGCGGCTCGAAGAGGAGCTGAGCCGGACCGAGGACGCGATCACCGCCGCGGGCGCACCCCGGCCGAGCGGGTTCCGCGGCCCCGGCTACAGCGTCACGCGCGACCTGGTCGAGCTGCTCGCCGAGCGCGGCTACGCCTACGACGCCAGCACGCTGCCGACGTGGATCGGCCCGCTGGCCCGCGCCTACCACAACCGCACGGCGAAGGCCTCCGAAGACGGGCTCGGCGAGCTGTTCGGCGGTGTCTCGCGGGTGCTGGCGCCGGTGCACGCCTACCGCTGGCAGACGTGCGTGGGCCGCACGCTGGTCGAGCTCCCGGTGACGACGATGCCGCTGCTGCGCACGCCGATCCACGGTTCGTACCTGCTGCAGCTGCACGAGGTCTCGCCCCGGCTGGCGCGGGCGTACTTCCGGACGGCGTTGCGGCTCTGCCGCGCCCGCGGGGTGTCCCCTTCGCTGCTGTTGCACCCGACCGACGTCCTCGGCGCCGCCGACGCGCCCGGGATGGAGTTCTTCCCCGGGATGGCCACGCCCGGCGCGCGGAAGGTGGCCTGGCTCGGCTGGGTGCTTTCCGCGCTGCGCGAGCACTTCGACGTCGTCGGCACCGGGGAGTACGTCGGCCGGGCGACCGTGCGGCGCACCCGGCCGGTGACCAGATTGGACGCCGGGAGATGACACCGGTCGCGGTCGTCCGGCCGGCAGCGCGCGAAACCCGCGAGGCAACGCTGCTGCGGGTCCTCGCCTGCGCGACCGTCGCGTGCGCGCCGGTCGCGGGCTACCTGACGGCCGTGCAGAGCCAGCTCGGCAAGGTCCCGGCCGCCCTGCTCACCGTGGTGTGGCTCGCCGTGCGGATCCGGCGGCGGCAGCCGCCCAGCCCGGCTCCGCTGCACGCCGTCCTCGCGCTGCTGGCCGTCGTGCTGGCGATGACCGCGTCCGTGCACGCGGCAGGCGGGTTCACCGCCGAATACGCGGTGCGCTGGCTGCCGTTCCTGGTGGTCACCGCGGTGCTCGCGGACGTCGCGAGCCGGGAGGTGCCGGTCCGGTGGCTGCTGCTCGCCGCGGCCGCGGGCGCCACCGTCGCCGGCGCGGGTGCCCTCGTCAGCCTGGTCGCCGGGGGCGAAGCCCGGGCGAGGGGCCCGCAGCCGGACCCGAACGACCTGGCCTACTTCCTCGTCGCCGCCGTCCCGCTGCTCGCGGCGCTGCACCGCCGGGGCCGGGGACTCGTCCTGACCATCGCGGGCGTCGTCCTGGTGGCCGGCGCGACGGCGACGTTCTCGCGCGGCGGCGGGCTCGGTCTGGCCGCCGCGGTCGGCTGGCTGCTGCTGCGCCGGGTGCTGCCGTGGCGGGTGCTCGCCGCGGCGGCCGCGGCGGTCGCCGCGCTGGGGCTCGGCGCCCTCCTGTTCGCCGGGCCGCAGCTGGACCGGGCCCTGCAGGAGAAGAGCTTCATCGCCTCGACCAATGTGGACACCCGGGAGCTGCGCTGGCAGGCGGCGGCCCGGATGCTGACCGCGCACCCGGTGCTCGGCGTCGGCCCCGGCGGGTTTCGCGAGCACTACGCCGCCGAGTCGCACAACGCCGAGGTCGACGAGCAGACCCCGGTGGCGCACAACATGTACCTCGAGGTCGCCGCGGAACTCGGCCTGCCCGGTTTCGCGCTGTTCGCCGGGGTGATCGGCACCGCCGCGGTGGCGAGCGAGCGCACGGTCCGCCGGGCCGGCGGCGGGCCGCTGCGCACGGAAGCGGTCGCGATCCAGGCGTCGCTGCTCGCCGTGCTGGTCACCTCGACGTTCCTGTCCGAGCAGTACTACCTGCCGTTGTGGTCGCTGGCCGCGCTCGCCGTCGCGGCCGAAGCCCGGGTTCCTGAGCCGGCCAAAAGCAGGCCGCCCCCTCGAAGCGGCAGGTAACCGTTGCGACGAAGCCATCCGGCCGTGGCTGTGACCGGATCGGGAACGACCGGCACAGCCGAGAAGGAGAGGGAAGCGCCGATGCGGGTGCTGCACGTGATCAGTGAAATGGGGGCGGGCGGGGCGGAGACGCTCGTGGCCGGCATGGCGGCCCGCGGCGAGGAGCACGGCTGGGTGTCCGCCGTCGCCAGCGGCGGGGGCTTCCGCGCCGACGCGCTGGCCGCGGCCGGCACGCCGGCGTTCCCCGTGCCGCTCGCCCGCCGCAGCAAGGCGGGCGTGCTGAAGGCGGCCTGGGCCACCCGCCGGGCGATCTCCCGGTTCCGGCCCGACGTCGTGCTGGCCCACAACGTCGGCGCGAGCCTGGTGACGCGGCTGGCCGGGCGCCGTCCGATCACCGTCTTCCACGGCGTCGCCGACGAGGACTACCCCGCCGCGGCCCGGATCCTGCGCCGCACGTCCGGCCGGGTCGTCGCCGTCTCCACCGCCACCGCGGACCGGCTGACGGCGGCCGGGCTCGAGCGGCCGGCGGTGATCCCGAACGCCGTGTTCCCGCGGGAACCGGTGTTCGGCCGCGCGGAGATCCGCGCGTCCCTGGGGGTCCCGGAGCGGACGCCGGTCGCGCTCTGCCTGGCCCGGCTCGAACCGCAGAAGCGCCACGACGTGCTGCTGGACGCCTGGGCCGCGGTCGACGGCGACGCCGTGCTGTGGCTGGCCGGCGACGGCAGCCTGCGTCCGGAGCTGGCGCGGCGGGCGGCGGCACTGGGCCGCCGGGTGGAGTTCCTCGGCACCCGCACCGACGTCCCGGACCTGCTCGCCGCGGCCGACGTCACGGTGCTGACCAGCGACTGGGAAGGCCTGCCGCTGGCGGTGCTGGAGTCGATGGCGGCCGGCAGGCCGGTGGTCGCGACGGACGTCGGCGGGATCGGCGGGGTCCTCTCCGGCGGCGGCGGGATCGTGGTGCCACCCGCGAACCCGGCCGCGACGGCCGCGGCGCTGACCACGCTGCTGTTCGACCCGGCGGCCCGGGAAACCGCGGCCGCCGAAGGGATCCGGGCCGTCGAACGCGGCTACGACCCGCACGCGCTCATGAAGTCCTACGACGAACTGCTTCGAGGTGCCCGATGAAGTCTCTTGTCCGGAGCGTCCAGAGCATCACGGTGGCGCTGGTGGTGGGGGCGCTCGTGCTGCTCGTCGGCCTGACGCGCGCCGAGGAGTACCAGGGCCGGGTGAGCCTGCTCGCCGGTCCGGCCGCGGCGGACGGTGCCCCCTACGGCGAGGTCGTGTCGCTGGCGTTGCCCGCGCTGGTCGAGCTGGCCCGCAGCCCGTCGGTGCTGCAGGCGGCGGCGCCGGTCTCGGGGTACACCCCCGACGAGCTGGCCGGGCACGTCTCGGTCGAGCTGGTCCCGGCTTCCGGCCTGGCCCGGCTGTCCGTGCGCGCACCGTCGGCGGAGCGGGCGGGGGCGACGGCGATGGCGCTGGGCAAGGCGATGATCGACGCGGACCTCCTCGCCCCGGCCGGGAAGCTGCGGACGCTGGACTCGCGGCCGGAAGTGCTCACCGTGGCCCCGGACGTCCCCCTGGTGGCCGGGCTGGCCCTGGTCGCGGCGGTCGCGGCCGGGCTGGCGACGGCGGCCCTGCGCCGGTTGACGCCACTCGGTGCGGGCCCGGGCCCGGTGCGCCGGGCGCTGGCCGCGGCGGGGGTGCACCGCCCGGTGGCGGTCCTGCGGGAAGAGGACCCGTCGGCGGCGGACCGGCTGGCGGTGCTCTGCCGCGCGGCCGGGCGCCCGGTGCGGGTGCTGCCGGTGACCCCGTCGTTGACCGAAGCGGCGGCCAAGCTGGCGGCGGGGTTGCCGGAGGAGAGCGGCGAAGGCGCCTCCGTGGTCGCAGTGACGGCGGGTGGGCGAAACCAGGCCGAGCTGACCGCGACGGTGGGGGTGCTCCCGTCGGACGCGGTGCTGGTGGCGGTGGTGCTGGCATGAGCTCCAGACAGCCCGCGGCTCCGCGCCGAACCGGCTACCTCGCCCCGCGGCCGCGGCGAAGGCGGGCGCACGACTCCCGGTGTGGCGGTGGTCCCGGCACGACCACGCAGAACCCCACCGCCGCACCGGTGTCCGGCGGTGCGCACCTGTCGCCGAAGCAGCGGCTCGTCCTGCTCCTCGCGACGGTTGCCGGGGCCGTGAGCGCCTGGCACGCCATCTCGCCGTCGTGGCGGGTCCCGCTCCCCACCCCCGCCGTCGCCGGGGAAGAACGGCTGCAGGACTTCCGCGACGCCCTCTACTTCCCCATCCGCGAATTCTTCGACGGCGGCAACCCGTACGACCCCGCCGCGATGTTCGCGCACTGGCCGGTGCGCCAGGACTTCAACCTCTACCAGCCCTACCACCTGCTGCTGCACGCACCGTTCGCGCTGCCCGGCTACCGCGCCGGCGCCGTCGCGTTCATCCTCTTTTCGCTGCTGCTGCTCGTCGCGCTCGCCGCGTTGGCCGCGCACGCCGTCCGGCGGTACGTCCCGGTCCCGTTCGCCGTCACCACCGCCGTCGTCGCGGCGCTGCTCGTGACCAGCCAGGTCGGGAAGGCGCAGCTCTACGTCGGCCAGATCAACCCGCTGATCGCCGTCGGCGCGGCGGGTGCCCTGCTCGCCCGGCGCGACCGGCCGGGCTGGGCGGCCGCAGCCCTCGCGCTCGCCTGGCTCAAGCCCCAGTACGGCTTCCCGCTGGCCGTCCTGCTGTTCGCCCGCGGCTCGCGGCGGGTCGCCGTGGCGGGCACCGCCATCGCCGCGGCCGCCAGCCTGCCGGTCGTCGTGCTCCTCGTCGTGCGCGGTGGCGGCGTCGGGCCGTTCCTCGACGTGATCGCCGCGAACCTCACCCACGCCCGTGGCACCTCCTACGGCGCGGTGGATTCCGTTACCGCCCAACGCATCGACGTGGCCGCGGTGCTCTTCCGCGTCACCGGCTGGACGCCCTCCGAGCTGGTGGTGCTGGCCGGTGTGCTCGTCGCGAGCGCGCTGCTCGTCCGGCGGACGAGCGAGCCCGTCGCCGATCTGCTGACCGTGCTCGCGGTCGTGGTCTGCGTGGTGCACCAGCCCGGCGACGTCTTGATCGCCGTGCCCGCGATGGCCGTGGTGGCCGCGCTCTGGTGGCGCCGCCGGGATCGGGGCGCGGCCGGGCTCGCCGTCCTCGCGCTCGCCGTCCCCTTCGCGCATCTGTACATTGTGGACTCCGCGCTGGTTTCGCTGTTCGGGTCGCGGACGGCGGTCACCGTGGACGGGGTCGCCGTGGTCGCCGCGTGGGTCCTTGCGGTGGCCGCCGCGAGGAGGGCCGCGTGACGGCCGCGCTCGGGACCCGTGCCGTCCGCGGCTCGCTGTGGCTGGGCGTGGTCAACCTCGTCAGCAAAAGCAGCCAGATGCTGGTCACGCTGGTGCTGGCCGCCCTGCTCACCGAGGGGCAGCTCGGCGCGGTCGCGCTCGCGGTGGCGCTGGTGAACCTCGGCCAGGTCGTCCAGTCGATCGGGGTCTACGACGTCATCGGCCGCACCGAACGCGACCCGCGCCGGACGGCGGGCACGGTGCTGACGCTGAGCGTCGGCGCGGGGACCGTCCTGGCCGTCGCGCTGATGGCCGCGGCCGGCCCGCTCACGGCGTTGCTCGGCACGCCGGACGCCGCCGGGCTGGTCCGGCTGGCCGCGCTCGGCCTGCCGTTCTCGGCCGCGGGCGGGGTGCAGATGGGCCTGATGCACCGCGAGCTCGACTTCCGGCGGCGGCTGCTGCCCGACGGCGGGAGCGCGGTGCTGGGCGCGGCGCTGACGGTCGTGCTCGCCGCGTGCGGCGCCGGGCCGCTGTCGCTGGTGCTCGGGCTCCTGGCCACGGCGGTGGCGCAGCCGCTGCTCGGCGCGCTGGCCCGCGGCGGGGTCCGGCCGTGCTGGGACACCGCCGCGGCGCGGGAGGTGCTCGGCTGGGTGGCCGTGGTCGGGCCGGCCGCGGTCGTCGGCGCGCTGCTGGTCAACCTGGACTACTTCGCGGTGGGGCACGTGCTCGGGCCGGACGCGGTCGGCGTCTACTCGGTGGCGTACCGGCTCGCCTGGGTGCCCTACATCATGGTCGCGGTCGTGCTCGGCGCGGTGGCCTTCCCGGTGTTCACGCGGCTGCGGCGCGAGGGGACGCCGCTCGGCGGGGCGGTCACCCGGTTCACCCGCGCGGTCCTCGTGGTGACCGGCGGTCTGTACCTGGCGCTCGCCGTCCTCGCCGGCCACGTCGTGCTGCTGGGCGAACGGTGGGCGGGCGCGGCCGGGCCGCTGGTGCTGCTGTCCGGCTACGGCCTGGGCATCTGCCTGCTGCAGATCTGGTACCAGGCGGTGAAGGCGACCGGGCACGTCCGGCGGTACCTGGCGCTCGAGGCGACGCACCTGGCGCTGCTCGCGGCCGGGCTGGCGCTGCTGACCCGCACGGGGATCGGAGCGGTCGCACTGGCCCAGTGCGGCGCGGCGTGGCTCGTGGTGCCGGTCGCCTGGCGGGTGCTGGCCGGCCTCGGGGTGGCACCACCGGTGGCCGAGCTGGGCGGGATGTTAGCCCGCGTCGCCCTCGCCGGCGCGGCGGGCGCGGTGCCCGCGGTGGTGCTGGAGCGGTGGTCCGGAGGTTCGCTGCCGGGGGCGGTGGCCGAGGCCGCGGTCCTCGTCGCCGGCTACGCCGGGGCGACGCTGCTGCTGCAGCGGAGTGCGCTCGCCGAGCTGCGCCGGGGAGGCCTCCGGTGAAGCAGGCCCCACACCCCCCGCCGACAACCCTCACCCCACCGCGCCCAGGAAACCTCCAGTGAACCCGGCCCCACACCCCTCGCCGCCAACCCTCAAAGCAGCTCGCCCAGGAAACCTCCAGTGAACCCGCCCCCACACCCCTCGCCGCCAACCCTCAAAGCAGCTCGCCCAGGAAACCTCCAGTGAACCCGCCCCCACACCCCTCGCCGCCAACCCTCAAGCCACCGCGCCCAGGAGGCCTCCGGTGAAGCTCGTCCACGTCACCCAGCCCGTGGCCGCCGGTGTTGCCGTGGTCGTGCTGGAGCTCGCCGTGGCCCAGCGGGACCGGGGGTGGTCCGTCACGATCGCCTGCCCGCCGTCGGGCTGGCTCGCCGAACGCGCCCGGGAATCCGGCATCGAAGTCCGCGGCTGGGCCGCGCGCCGGGCGCCCGGCCCCGGCTCGCTCACCGAGGCCCTGCGGCTGCGGCGGATCCTGGCCGACCTCGAACCGGACGTCGTCCACCTCCACAGCTCCAAGGCCGGCCTGGCCGGGCGGCTCGCCGTCCGCGGCACCCGCCCCACGGTGTTCCAACCGCACCTCTGGTCCTTCGAGACCGCGAGCGGCCCGCTGCGCCGCGCGTCCGCCGCGTGGGAGCGCTTCGCGTCGCGGTGGACCGACCTCGTCGTCTGCGTGAGCGACGACGAACTGGCGACCGGCCGGGCCGCCGGGGTGACCGCCGAAGCGGACGTCGTCTGCAACGGCGTCGACACCACCGGCTTCGTCCCCGGCGACCGGGCCGCGGCGCGCCGCCGGCTCGGGCTGCCGGAAGGTGCTCCCATCGCCGTCTGCCTCGGCAGGCTCGCCGAGCTCAAGGGGCAGGACCAGCTGCTCTCGGCCTGGCCGGCGGTGCTGCGGCAGCTGCCCGAGGCGCAGCTCGTGTTCGCCGGCGACGGGCCGATGGGACCGGTCTGGCGCGAACGGCACCCGGTGGCGGGACACGCGTCCGTGCGCTGGGCGGGGCACACCGACGAGCCGGCGGCCTGGTACACCGCCGCGGACGTCGTCGTCCTGCCCTCGCGCGCCGAAGGCATGGCGCTGGTGCCGCTGGAGGCGATGGCGTGCGCGCGGCCGGTCGTCGCGTTCGACGTCGGCGGGATGCGCCAGAGCGTCGCGGACGCGGGCGCGGTGCTGCCGCCCGGAGACGTCGGGCTGCTGGCCCGGGCCGTCGCGGTCCGGCTCGCCGACCCCGGGCTCGCCCGGCGCGAAGGCGAGCGTGGCCGCCGCCGCGTGGAACTGTCCTTCGACCGGGGGCGGATGACCGACCAGATCGCCGCCCTCGTCGACAAACTCACCCCGTCGGAGCGTCTGCCGTGACCCGCATCGCCTATCTGCTCACCCAGGACCGCGGCGGCCCGGTGGACGTCACCGTCCGGCTGGCGGCGACGCTGGCCGCCGCCGGCCACGACGTCCGCGTCTTCGGGCCGGTGCCCGCGCGGGGCGCCGCGCTGATCGAGGGCCGGCACGAGGAAATCGCGGTGTCGGACAAGGAAGACCTCGCGGCGGCGGGCCGGGCGCGGGCGGCGATCCGGGCGTGGCGCCCCGACGTCGTGCACGCGCAGGACCGGCGCGCGGGCCTGGTGCTCGCGGGCCTGCGGTTCGGTCCGCGGCCGGTGCTGGTCCAGACCTACCACGGCGTGCCCGACGACGTCGCGGAGCCGTGGTTCCGGGGTTCGCGCGGGGCCGCCGGGCCCTCGGCGTACACGCGGACGGTGCTGGCCGCGGACGCCGTCGTCGCCCGCCTCCTGGACCGGACGGTCGTGCCGGCGTCGGCGATGGGTGCCTTCCTGCGCCGCCGCCTGCGGGTGCCGGCCGGGCGGCTGGTGCACATCGACAACTGCGTCGCGGACGCCTCGCCGTCCCCGCCGCGGGGTCCGGTGCGGCACCTCGTCTTCGCCGGGCTGCTGGTGGAGCGCAAAGGGGTGCTCGACCTGCTGGCCGCGTTGTCCGTGCCGGGTGTGCTGCCCGCCGACGCCCGGCTGACGGTGGTCGGCGACGGCCCGCAGCGCGCGGCGGCGGAGCGGGCCGCACAACAGCCGCCGCTGGCGGGGCGGGTGACGTTCCTCGGCTTCCGGCCGGACGTCCCGGCGCTGCTCGCCGCGGCGGACGCGCTGGTCCTGCCGTCCACAATGGAGCAGCAGCCGCTGGTGGTGGCCGAGGCGATGGCGGCGGGCAAGCCGGTCCTGGCGACGGCGACCGGCGGCGTCCCGGCCATGCTCGACGTCCCGGACGGCCCGGTGTACCTGGCCCCACCGGGCGACGTCCCGGCACTGGCCGCACGGCTACGAGCGCTGTTCGCGGAACCGGACCCGGCCCGGCTGGGCCGGCTCCTCGCCGAACGCGCCCACGCCCGCTACCGCCCGGAGGCCTGCGCCCGCCGTCACCTGGACCTCTACGACCGGCTGACCACCCCGTGTCGTCCCGCCAATCACCCGTGATGCCCCCTCAATCACGAGTGATGCCCCGCTGATCACGTGTGAGGCCCCTCCGATCACCGGGCTTCGCGTGATCCGGGCCGGGACTCGCGTGATCGAACGCGGAACTCGCGTGATTGGAGGGGTATCTCGCGTGATTGGAGGGGGATCTCGCGTGATTGGAGGGGCATCGCTCGTGATTGGAGGGGCGACACGCGGGTGGTCAGCGGGCCCAGAGCCGGCCGATGCGGAACTCGTCGCGGGTGATTCGCCAGATGCCCCGCTTCACCAGTTGCTTCGGGTCGACCAGGACGATCGCGTCCGCGGCTTCGAGGGTGAGCTGGGGTGGGGGCGGGGTGGTTGTCGCCGTGGGGGAAGCCGAGGTCGGGGTTGGGGTCGGGGTGGGTGACGGGGGTGCGCCGGGCTTGACGAGGCCTTCCGGGGGCACCACCGTCTGGGTCGCCGCCGTCGGGTTGACCGCGACCCAGCCGTGGCTGAACGTGCGGGTCCAGACGCCGTTGGCCAGCCGGCTCGCCGCGTCGGTCGCCTCGCCCAGGCCGGAATCCTGCAGTGCCGACCACTCCGGGTCGCGGTAGTCGTCCGTCGTCGCGCGGGTCCAGCAGGTGCGGGGGCCCGCCAGCAGCGCCGCGCTCGCGTAGCCGGAACGCTCTTCACGCGCGTTGTGCGTCCGCGTCACCAGCAGCAGCAGCGACTCGCCGAGGGCCGCCTGCGCGCGCAGCTCCTGGAACTCGTTGCCGCGGAAGGTCAGCAGGCCACCGGTGCCGCCGTTCTCGCGGAAGCCGAAGTTCTCCTCCATCGCGCCGCCGAAGCGGGAGTGCGCGGTCCAGCGGCCCGGCACCAGGTGCGTCTCGGACACGTTGGGCACCAGCAGCTTGTTCGCGTTCGCCAGGGCGTCGCCGGCCTTGGCCAGGAACGCGTCCAGGCCGTCGCGGAGCTTGCGGTCGGTCTCCGCGACGTTCGCCGTGCCCGCGAGCACCGCGGGCGAATAGTGGCTCAGCGAGTTGAAGTCGTTGTCCGCGAGCACACCGTCCCAGCCCTCGCGCTTGACTTCGGCGACGACGGCTTCGGTCCAGGTCTGCTGGTAGTCCGGGTTCCACACCGTCATCTGCCAGTGCCGCGGGTACCCCTGCCACTCGATCCGCCGCCCCTGGACGTCCAAGGCGAACCAGTCCGGGTGGTGGTCCTGGGCCGCGACGTAACCGATCCCGCTCGGCAGGAACACCGCGTCCTGGCCGCCGTCGACCGCGCCCGGGTAGTTGCGCGTGCTCGACAGGTCCTTGTACACCAGCACCTTCACCCGCGGGTTCAGCTGGTGCAGGCGCCGCATCGCCGCGCCTTGGTCGGCGTTGAGCACGACGACCTGGTAGCGCTTGGCCGCCAGCTCGATCTCCTGCGACGTCGGCGGCCGGCCGATCCCGTACCACCACGCGCAGGGCGCGAGCGGCTTCGGCGGCGGGGCCGCGATCTCCTGCGCCGAGCTGGTGACGCAGCCGGCCAGGCAGCTCGCCAGCAGTGCGGCCGCGGCCGCCCGGCACAGCGCCGGGCGCCGTCGCATCAGCGTTGCCTTCGGCACAGCAGTTCTCCCACCGTGAGGATGATGATCTTGACGTCGAGCCACAACGACCAGTTCGCGATGTAGTAGTTGTCGTAGCGGGCGCGGTCCGCGATCGAGGTGTCGCCGCGCAGGCCGTGCACCTGCGCCAGCCCGGTCAGCCCGGTGGGCACCCGGTGCCGCGCCCAGTAGAGGTCGTGGACGGCGGAGAACTCGTGCACGAACACCGGCCGCTCCGGGCGCGGGCCGACCAGCGACATGTCGCCGCGCACGACGTTCCACAGCTGCGGCAGTTCGTCCAAAGAGGACCGCCGGAGGAAGCGGCCGACCGGGCCGACCCGGCGGTCGCCGGCGACCGACCAGCGCGTCTGCGAGTCGTCGACGGCGGCCTGCCGGACGCTGCGCAGCTTGAAGAGCACGAACGTCCCGCCGTCCATCCCGACCCGCACCTGCCGGAAGAAGACCGGGAACCCGCTCTCCACCGCGACGGCCAGCGCGCAGACCGCGATCACCGGGGAGAGGACGACGAGCGCGGCCGCGGCCAGCGCCGTCTCGACCGCGCGCTTGACCCACCAGCTCGGCCGCCGGGTCGGCGCGCCGCCCAGCCACACCAGCGGGTAGCTGCGGAGCCGGTCGACGCCGGGCCCGTCCGGGCAGAGTTCGAACAGGTGCGGCAGCACCAGGGTGACGCACCCGAGGCGGTGCGCGGAGATGGCGGCGTCGACGATCGCGCCGCCCGGGTCGTCGGCGGGGGCGAGGACCACAGTGCCCGCGCGCAGCCGGGCGATGGCGCCGGCGAGGTCGCCGTCGATCCGCTCGACCGGCAGGCCGGACGGCACCGGCTCCGGGCCCGCCGCCGCGAAGCCGACGGGCAGCAGCCCGAACTCGGGGTGCTCCAGCATGGTGCGGACCAGTTCGCCGCCGATCCGGCCGGACCCGACGACGACGGCCCGGTCGCAGCGGCGCAGCCGGCGCCGCCCCCAGCGGCCGAACGCGAACACCGCCGGGCGGGCGGCTTCGCCGAGCACGGCGAAGCACAGCACGACTTCCTGCATCGTCGCCGTGTCTTCGCCGTCCATCCCGGCCACCAGCCCGAAGCCGGTGACGAGCGCGAACGCCAGCGCGGTGGCGGTGACCGAGCGCGGGAGGTCCTGCAGCCAGGAAAGCCAGAGGCGGCGGCGGTGGACGCGGCCGGCCACGCGGGCCCCCGCGAGAGCCGCGGCGGTCACCGCCGCGCACGCCGGGCCGGGCCCGGTCCGCAGCACCGCCGCCAGCCAGGCGGCACCGTCGACGGCGACGAGCAGCACGGCCACGGCGTTGACGCGGGCGAGCAGCGGGCGGCCGCGGACGGCGCCGGACGGCCGGTCGCCCGGCCGGACGCGGCGCTGGGCCGGCACCGCTTCGGTGACGACCGTGTCTCTGAGTTCAGTCACCGGTCTCGACCTCTACTTGACATGAGGATTCCATTCTCGCTTTCTTCACGACTCAGCCATTCGAGGCAACACCGGCACGATCGGGTGAATTTTTCCAAGAACTCCCAGAAATGCACTCGATCGGGGCGTCCAGCAGACCCGATCCGGTGATTTCAGGAAACACCAAGTAGTTCTGATGACGCGCATCCTTCCGAGGGACTTCCGGGGCCACTAAAGAAACCACACAACATAGCCGAATAGGACTCGACGGCCCCACCAAACCCGATTCCGGACGGGTGACGGGCAAAGGACGAGGACAACCAGACGAGGGGAACCGTGGCGCGCGAAGAGACCACCCTGGCCACACTGTGCGAACCCAAACCGTGCGAACCCGAACAACCCGAACCGGACGGTGCCAGCCCGGAGCCCACCGGGGGACGGACCGGCGGACGGGCGCACGTCGTGCTGCCCGCGTTCAACGAAGAAGCGTCCCTGCCGCCGCTGCTGCGCCGGCTCGCCGAGCTGGCCCGCACCGAGCAGGTCACCGTCTGGGTCGTCGACGACGGCTCCGCCGACGCCACCATCGCGGTGGCCGAGTCGGGCTACGGCGGGCTCGACGTCCGCGTCGTGCGGCACCTGGTGAACCTCGGGCTCGGGCGCGCGGTGCAGTCCGGGCTCCGGGCGGCGCTGGAGCAGGCCGCCCCCGACGACGTCGTCGTCGTGATGGACGCCGACGACACGCACGACCCCGCGCTGATCCGCGCGCTGCAGGCGGAGATCACCGCCGGCGCCGACGTCGCCATCTGCTCCCGGTTCGTCCCGGGCGGCGACGACCGGACCGCGCCGTTCGGGCGGCGGCTGCTTTCCCGCGGTGCCGCGCAGCTGTTCCACCGCGCCCTCGACGTCGACGGCGTCCGGGACTTCACCAGCGGCTACCGCGCCTACCGGGCGTCGCTGCTGGCGCGCGCCTCCGCGCACTGGGGCGAGCGGCTCATCGAGGAGCAGGGCTTCGCCTGCATGGTGGAGCTGCTGCTCAAGCTCCGCCACTGCCGCCCGGTGATCACCGAGGTCCCGCTGGCCCTGCGGTACGACCGCAAGCAGGGGCCCAGCAAGCTGAAGCTGCGACGGACCGTCGTGCAATACCTGAAACTGCTCGTCCGCGACCGGCTGAGCCCGGCGCCCTACCGGAAGCTGTGACCCGGTGACCCCTTCCGACCCCGCGCACATCGCCGTCATCGGCGGCGGCATCTGCGGCCTCGCCGCCGCCCACCGCCTCGCCCGCCGCGGCACCCGCGTGACCCTGCTGGAAAGCAGCGACCAGCTCGGCGGCCTCGGCACGTTCTTCGCGCACGGCGACCGGTGGATCGAACGCTTCTACCACTGCATCATGCCCTCCGACGCGAGCCTGCTGGCGCTGCTGGGCGAGCTGGGCCTGCGGGACGCGGTGCAGTGGCGCGAAACGACGATGGGCATGGTCGTCGACGGCCGGCACCACCCGTTCAACTCCGCCGTCGACCTGCTCCGCTTTTCGCCGCTGCGGCTGCCCGACCGCGTGCGCTTCGGCGTGGTTTCGCTGCTGCTGCGCCGGTCGGGGAAGGGCCGCGACCTCGACACCCTCCGCACCGAGGACTGGCTGCGCGGGCTCTACGGCGACGTCGTCTGGGAAACGCTCTTCGCGCCGATGTTCGGCTCGAAGTTCGGGGAGGCCTTCGGGGACGTCCCGGCGCTCTACCTGTGGCAGCGGCTGGGCCGCGAGCGCAACGTCGCCACCCGCGGCTACCCGGACGGCGGTTACAAGACGATCATCGACGCCCTGCGGACGTCGATCGAGCAGGCCGGCGGCGTCGTGCGGACTTCGACGCCGGTGCGGCGGTTGCAGAGCACGGGCCGCCGTTCGGTGCTCACCCTGACCGACGGCGAGGTGCTGGACGCCGACCAGGTCGTCTCCACCGTGCCGCTGCCCCTGCTGCGGCGCATCGCCGACGACGCGCTCGCCACCCGGCTGCCCCGGGTGGACCTGCCCTACCAGGGCGTGGTCACCGGCGTGTTCTTCCTCCGGCGGCCGGTCACCGAGCACTACTGGACGCCGGTGCTGCGTTCGGGCACCGAGTTCGACGGGGTCGTCGCGATGTCCGCGCTCGCCGGCCGGTGCGACGGCCGCGACCTCGTGTACGTCATGCGCTACACCGACCGCGGCTCGCGGCTCTACCTCGACGACGACACCGCGATCGCGGCCCGGTGGTCGGCGCAGCTGCGCGGCCTGTACCCCGAGCTCCAGGCCGGTGACATCGAAGAGGTGCGGGTGTTCAAGGCGCCGTTCGTGGAACCGGTGTACCCGCTCGGGTACCTCGCCACGCGGCCGGCGGTGGCCGTGGAGGGAACCGGCCTGCTGCTGGCCACCACCGCCCACGTCTACCCGGACGTCACGAGCTGGAACTCGAGCGTCGCCCTCGCGAACGCGGTGGTGACGGCGTTGAAGGGTCAGCCGGCGGTCACCGGGGCCGCCCGCTGACCGAGCAGCGCGGCCAGCGCCGTCACGATCCGGGCGGTGGTGGATCCGTCGCCGTACGGTGACGGGAGGGTGCGGAGGCGCTCGCGGTGGGCGGCCACGTCGTCGAGCCAGCGGGCGACCTCCGTGCCGATCGACGGGCCCGGCAGCACCCTGGTCCCGAAGGTGCCCGCGATCTCGGGGCGCTCGGTGCTGCGCCGGACCACCACCACCGGTCGCTTGAGGACACTCGCTTCCTCTTGGATGCCACCGGAATCCGACACGAGCACCGCCGCCTCCGCGGCCAGCGCCAGGAAGGCCGGGTAGGCCTGCGGCTCCAGCTCGACCAGCGGGTCGAGCAGCTGCCGCAGGCCGAACCGCTCGATGCTCTTCGCCGTGCGGGGGTGCAGCGGGAACACCACCGGCAGCGGCAGGCGGCCGAGCTCGCGCAGGATCACCGCCAGCCGCCCGGGGTCGTCGACGTTCTCCGGGCGGTGGATGGTCGCGAGCGCGAACCGGTCGCGTTCCAGGCCGCGGGCCGCCAGCACCGGCCGCCGGTCTTCGGCGGCCGGGAGCGCGGCCTGCAGCGCTTCGACCACGGTGTTGCCGGTGACGGCGATCCGTTCGGACGGCACGTTTTCCGCCAGCAGGTTGGCGCGGTTGAGCTCGGTCGGCGCGCAGCACAGGTCGGCGAGGTGGTCGATCAGCACGCGGTTGTGCTCCTCGGGCATCGCCCGGTCGTGGCTGCGCAGCCCGGCTTCGACGTGCACCAGCGGCAGCTCGTGCGCGTTGGCCGCGAGCGCGCCGGCCAGCGCGGACGTCGTGTCGCCCTGGACGACCACCACCCGGCCGGGCCGCTCCGCCAGCACTTCGTCGACCGCGCTGACCGTCCGGCCGAGCTGGCCACCGCGGCGGCCGGCGGGCACGCCGAGCTCGTGGAACCGGTCGGACGGCGGCAGGTCCGCGCGGATGCGCGCGTACAGCGACCGGTCGTAGTGCTGTCCCGTGTAGACGACGGCGCACCCGTCGCCGAACGCCCGCATCAGCGGGGCGAGCTTGATCAGCTCCGGCCGCGTGCCGCAGACCAGCGTGACCCCGCCGGCTCCGGCGGCCCGCACCGCCGGGGAACTCCCGGTGGCGTCACGGAAATCTGCGGTGGTCGTCGACATGCGGTGCGGTCCTTTCGGGCGATGAGTTCGCCGCACGCTACTGACCGGAACCGCGGAAACGGAGGAGACTCAGTCGATCGTGTGACGACGCGGTGTCGCACCGGGGAATTGCGCACACCCTAGAATGGGCCCGATCGGAATACCGGACAGGACGGCCCGCTCTTGCTCAAGAAATTCGCGGTTCTGGCGCTCGCCGCGCTCGCGGCCACCGTTTCCGCTTCCGCTCCCCGTGCCGACGCGGCGCCGAACCTGCTGTTCCCCGACCTCCGCCAGGCCCCGCCGGGGTGCGCCGGCGGCAGTTCCGGCGAACTCCCGCTGTGCACGGCGTGGGACGTGTGCCTGGTGATCGACCCGGCCGCGCCCAACGGCCGCTGCATCACGCCTTCGGTGGCGAAGGCCGTCCGGCTGCGGTTCACCAGCGCGGAGGAGAACGTCGGTGACGGGCCGCTGCTGCTGTACGGCCACCGCGACAGCACGAACCAGGAGACCATGACGGTCCGGCAGGCGCTGCGCGACGGCACGGACGGCTCGATCCCGGGCAGTTACGCGGCGGCGCAGCGCGCCACCGAGGCGTTCACGTACTACGAGCCCGCCCTCGCCCACCAGCACTGGCACCTGATGAACTTCGAGCACTTCGCGCTGGTTTCCCGCCAGGGCAAGACGGTGGTCACCGACCGCAAGAACGGCTTCTGCCTCGGCGACCGCTTCCGCGTCCACGACGCCGGCCGGCTGCGGAACACACCGGGCGAAACGGGCGCGGACGCCGCCCTCGCCGAGACGTTGCGCGACAACATGTGCCGCCACCACGAGCCGACGGCACTCGACGTGGTCGAGGGCATCTCGGTCGGCGCCGGCGACGACTACAAGTACGGCGTGGACTTCCAGTGGCTGGACATCACGCACGTCCCGGCGGGCACCTACGACCTGGTGAACACGGTCAACGGCGACCGGACGCTGCTGGAGACGAACTACGACAACAACTCTTCGGCGGTGGCCCTGTCCATCGCGTGGCCGCAGGGGATGCCGGACCCGGACGG
This sequence comes from Amycolatopsis sp. NPDC004747, assembly GCF_053601335.1. Classification (NCBI taxonomy): domain Bacteria; kingdom Bacillati; phylum Actinomycetota; class Actinomycetes; order Pseudonocardiales; family Pseudonocardiaceae; genus Amycolatopsis; species Amycolatopsis sp. NPDC004747. The sequence goes on from NZ_JBSGBQ010000025.1 coordinate 58,453, forward strand.
GACGATCCCGGCGGCGCCGATCGTGAAGCTGCTGCGGAGCTGCCCGGGCCAGCCCCGCTGCGCTTGAGCAGGCCCGGCCGGCCAGGGAGCAGCGGGCCGGGCCGGGGCTGCTCGCAGGCGACGGGCAAGGCCCGGGGGCCGGGGATGCCTGCGGCCCGCAACTCGCCGGCCGGCGGCCGGCGAGGTCAGGCGACCGGCGAGGTCGGCGGCCCCGGCGAGGTCAGCAGCCCCCAACACGCGGCCGCAGAAACAAGCCACCGGCGAAGCAGCCGACCGGTCAGGTCGGCGGGCCCACACCCCGCGACCGCAGAGGCAGGCCACCGGCGAGGCGGGTGGCCGATCGCCGGCGACCAGCCCGGCGAGCCCCGCCCTACCAGGGGCGGCCCGCGGTCAGGCGGGCGGTGAAGCCGGTCTCGTCACGGTGCAGGGTCACCTCGCTGCAGATCTGGTGCGCGATCCACAACCCCCGGCCGCCGATCGTGCGGTCCGCCGGCAGCAGGCCGACGAACGGGTCAGCCGGGCCGTCGCCCGCGTCGTGCACCGAGACCACCATCTGGCCCGCGTCCGCCCAGATGCGCATCCGGACCGGGGGGCGGCCGTGGCGGAACGCGTTGTCCACGATCTCGCTCACCGCCAGCACCAGGTCGTCCACCTCGGCCGGCGGCAGGTCCACCGGCGCGGTCGCCAGCACCGCCCGGCGCGCGTCCGCGGGCCGGGGGTCCGCCAGCTCCACTCGCGGTGCCGTGCTCTCGATCGGCAGCGGGGTCATCGGCCGCGGGCCGGTCAGGAACGACAGCGGGTCGACGTAGCCGGCGTTCGTGTGGTGCCCGCCCGGGGTGGCGACGAACGGGTGGGTCCGGGCCACGTCGTCGAGGACGTGCCGCGGCGTCGTCCGGGTGTCGTAGGCGCAGATGCTGCGCAGCGGGAACTCGCCGTAGGCGTGGTTGACCGCCGACTCGTAGCGGGCCCACCAGTCCCAGGACGTGTCGATCGCCGCCTGCGGGATCTCGCCGAAGATGCGGATCCCGGCCGCGCCGCCGGCGACGAACCCGGCCAGCAGCTCGCGGTAGGACTTGATCGCGACCGCGGGCCGCGCGTACAGGTCGCCGGTGGACAGGTAGTCCACCGGCGCCGACGGCGGCAGGGCGCCGCGCACCAGCTCGGCGCGCTCCGGCTCCAGCGAAACCAGCGTCGGCTCGCCGGCCGCCAGCCCGCCTTCCAGGAACGGCACGGCGACGGCGAGCAGTTCTTCGTCGCCGTCGTAGTGGACGGCGGCGTGGTCGTAGCCCCGGGCGCTCACGCGGCACGCTCCACGCGCACACCGGTCAGGTCCAGCAGCTCGACGAGCCGGGCGGGGGTGGCCAGCTTCGTCCGCAGGACCACCGTGGTGGCGTGCCGCTCGGCGTAACCGGCCAGCGCGACCATGCTGCGGTGGTCGACGAAGTCCAGGCCGACGGCGTCGATCGCGACCGTGCCCGTCCCGGACCGCAGACCGGCGCGCTCCAGCGCCAGCGGCCAGAGCCCGCGGGACTCCAGGTCCAGCTCCCCGTCGAGCGCCGCGGCGCTGTCGTCCCGGGCGTGCCCGTGCAGGTGGAACGGTGATCCGCCCTCGTGGGCGCTGGGGTGCATGCACGCGAGCTGCGCGACGACGTCCCCGCCGAGCTCGGCCACGTCGTAGCCGCACATCGCCGACATCGGGTGGCCGGCCATGTAGTGGTCCACCAGGTGCTCGTAGCGGGCGAAGGCGTCCACCTGGGCCGGCGTGCGCACCAGCGACGTCGCGTCGGCCGCGACGCGCAACCCGGTGAACCCGGCCGCCAGCGCGTCGGACGTCGCCGCGGCGTAGCGCTCGACCTGGCCGGCGGGGTCGACGACGGCGCCGGTGGCGTAGGCCGCTTCGACCGAGGCGACCTGGACCGCCCCGCGGGCCAGGCCCTCGTCGCACCGCTCGTCCGCCCGCAGCTGCCCGGTCAGCACGGCCTCGTCACCCGGGGCGACGTAGAGCACCCGCTCGCCGGCCGCCAGGCCCTCGGCCAGGAACTCCTGGGCGTGGGCGACGAAGTTCCCGCGTCCCCGGTAGCCCCGGCAGACGTGGTCGCGGGCCGGCGAAGGCGGTCGGCGGTACCGCGAGGTCGGCTTCAGCACGGATCGAGACTACGCCGCCGGGCCCGCTCCGGGGTCGCGGACCTCGTCCGCCGGTTTCACGCAGACGCAGAACAGGTTGTCCTCCGGGTCGGCCAGGACGACCCAGTCGTCGACCGGGTCGTCGTCGACGTGTCGCACGAACCGCGCGCCGAGGCCGATCAGCCGGTCGACCTCCTGCCGCTGGTCGTCGGCGTAGAGGTCCAGGTGCATCTGGTCGCGCGTGGACACCGGCGTCGAGGACCGCTGCAGCGACAGGTTGACGTACCGGCCGCGCAGCAGGCGGAAGCCGTCCTCCTCGGACGTCGTCGGCTCCAGGCCCAGTGCCGCGCTCCAGAAGCGGGTCATGGCGTCGAGGTCGGTGCAGTTGATCACCGTGCTGCCGAGCCTGATCGCCATGGCCGCCTCCCGTCTCGTGGTGCCGGCCGGTTACCCGTCACCCCGCCAGCGCGAAACTCGGGTGCGGCGGCTGGTTGTAGGCGGTGTTCTGCCAGGCCACCGCCTCGCGGTACTGCCGGTCCTGCATCAGCGACACGTGCGAAATGCTCGTCGGGTCCGTGGTGGAGAAGATCCGCAGCGCCCGGTCGTCCGACGTCGGCCAGACGACCTCCTCGCGCCAGTCGCCGAACAGGTCGGCCTGCAGCGACGGCGTGCTCTTGGTGCCGTTGTTCGCGTGCACACCGGCGGCGGTCAGCAGCCGGGTGTCGCCGCCGGTGCCGTACTTGTCGATGTGCGTGCCGTCCAGCAGCTCGCGCTGGGCGTCGCCGTCCCACCAGATGACGAAGTTCGTCGACGACGGCTTGCGCCCGATGTTCTGGCCGCCGGTGTTCAGCAGCCCGGACACCGCGGACGACCACGACTCGGCGCCGGGACTGCCGGCGTAGACGTCGTCCGAGACCCCGCGCCCGTTGTCGCAGTTGCAGGAGGCGTTCTGCCAGATGATCTGCCCGGTTCTCGCGTCGGCCATCCAGGCGGCCGGTTTGGTCTTGTCCTCGTCCACCTTGAACTCCTCCAGCCCGGGCCGGCCCGGGATCAGGTCGCCGACGTGCATGGCGTCGCCGTGGCCGGTCCCGCTGTTCCACAGTGGACGGCCGGTGTCGTCGATCGCCATGGCCCCGAAGACGATCTCGTCGCGGCCGTCGCCGTCGGCGTCCGCGATGGCCAGCTGGTGGTTGCCCTGGCCGGTGTACTGGGCGCCGGCCGAGTTCGAGTCGAACTTCCAGCGCTCGGTCAGCGCGCCGCCGCGGAAGTCCCAGGCCGCGATCACCGTGCGCGTGTAGTAGCCGCGGCTCATGATCAGGCTCGGGTGGGAGCCGTCGAGGTAGGCCGTGCCGGCCAGGAAGCGGTCCACCCGGTTGCCGTAGCTGTCACCCCACGAGGACACCGTGCCGCGCGGCGGGTCGTAGTTCACCGTGGACACCGCGGCACCGGTCGCCCCGCCGAACACGGTGAGGAACTCGGGCCCGGACAGGACGTACCCGCTCGAGTTGCGGTAGTCGGCGCTCGCGTTGCCGATCACCTGGCCGGTGCCCGACCGGGTGCCGTCCGCGGTCTTCATCGCGACCTCGGCCTTGCCGTCGCCGTCGTAGTCGAAGACCTGGAACTGCGTGTAGTGCGCGCCGGCCCGGATGTTGCGGCCGAGGTCGATCCGCCAAAGGCGGGTGCCGTCGAGCCGGTAGGCGTCGACGTAGACGTTCCCGGTGTACCCGGACTGCGAGTTGTCCTTGGCGTTGGTCGGATCCCACTTCAGCACCAGCTCGTACTGGCCGTCGCCGTCCAGGTCACCGGCGCTGGCGTCGTTCGCGGTGTAGGTGTAGCTCTCGCCCGCCGGGGTGGTGCCCCCGGCGGGCGGCTGGATCGGCACGTCCCGGGTGTTCGCGGCGGCACCGCTGGTCAAGGTCATCGAGTCCGCCTCGGTGAAAACCGGCATCCGCTCGACGCCGCCGGACACCGCCCGCACGGTGTACCGGGCCCCCGCGGGCGCGCCCGCGTCCACGAAGCTCGTCGGCCCGCTGACCGGGCTCGCGGTCACCCGGGTGCCGTCGCGGTAGACGTTGAACGCCACCCCGGCCGGGTCGTCGGCCAGCAGCCGCCAGCCCACCGTGTTGCCCTGTGCCGTGTGGACGCTGACCACCCCGCGGTTCAGCTTGTCGACCTGCGCCGCGACCGGGGTGACCGCGCCGGTGGCCGGGGCGGGCACCAGTCCCGCCGCCAGCACACCCGCCGCGGCCACCACGAGCCGCCTGCCGAAGTCACGCATGGTTGCTCCGCTCCTGGATCGTCCTCAGTGGATGGTGGGCCGGCCTGCCGCGCCGGTGCCGTCGAGCGTGAACGCCGTCGGCCACGGGTTGGCGCACCTCTGGTTGGGAAAGCGGTTTCTCCGATTCGCTCAGGCGCGCCAGCGAACCTGCGGGTTGACCCGGCCGGAGCGGTCGAAGACGGCCTGGTTCTCCCAGCCGTTGCCCGAGCCGGCGATGTCGGCCGGGTCCCAGCCGTTGCCGTTCACCGCGTACCAGGTGGGTTCCCAGTAGAAGACGCCGATCGCGCCGGCCGCGCGGGCGGTGTCCTGGACCGCGGTGAAGTTCGCCGCCTGCCCGGCCGGGGTGGCCGGGTACCCGGCGCACGGCTGCGCGGCCGAGATGACGTTCGGCGTGCTGTCGTCGTCGGCCGTCGTGTACGGGTACGCCGTTTCGGCGAGGACCACCGGCTTGCCGTACCGCGACCGCACGTCGGACACCACGCCGGCCAGGTTCGCCGTCGTGCCGTGCCAGTAGCAGTAGTAGGACAGGCCGGTGATGTCCCACGGGACGCCTTGCGCACGGATGCCGTCGTAGAACCAGCGGGCGTGGGCGTCGCTGTCGGCGTCGGCGGTGTGGACGACCACCTGGGTGCCGCTGTTGCAGGCCTTGGTCGCGTTGTAGCCGGCCTTGAGCAGCAGGCCGAGGTTCGTGAAGTCGTTGCCGACGACTTTCCCGTCGTTCCACAGCATGCCGACGTTGATCTCGTTGCCGATCTGCACGCTGTCCGGCGTCGTGCCCTGGGCTTTGAGCCCCGAGCAGACGTCGTAGGTGTGGTCGTACACGTCGGTCTGCAGCCGGCCGATGGGGTGTGACGCCCAGGCGGCGGGCTTGGTCTGCGTGCCGGGATCGGCCCACGTGTCGGAGTAGTGGAAGTCGACCAGGAGCCGGAGCCCCCTGGCCTTCACCGCGCGGGCGTACTGCAGCACCTTGGCCTTGTTGTTGTAGCCGCTGCGCGGGTTGGTCCACACGCGCAGGCGCACGTAGTTGACCCCGGCCGCCTTGAGGATGTCGAGGGGGTCGCGCGCCACCCCGGCGGCGTCGGTGTACTTCGCGCCGAGGTCGAGCGCCCGCTGGGCGGTCGAGACGTCCGCGCCCAGCACGCTGAGGGAGCCGGCGGCCGACGCCGCCGGGACGGGCCGGGCGATGGTCACCAGGGCCAGGGCCACCGTGGCGAGACGGGCAGTGCGGGACACGGTCATCCGATCTCCTTCGATCGAGTGGTCGAGGTCGTTCGACGAGCCCGCGGTCTTGGACCGGCCCAAGCACGGTAGAACCGCGCGCGGCGGCCCGTCAACCAGCGGAGATGCCGCGGGAGCGCGCGAAACTTTCGGCTCGGTCGAACGGGGGCAGCCGTTCGACCGATCAGGGAGAAAGCGCTTACTCAGGGCCACCGGTTTCCACCGGGGCCGTCCTGGGTACCTCCCCTGCGCCGGCAACGGACCATACGTGCGTGCACGCTGCGCGAGGTGAGGTCATGGTGACGACGACGGGTGACGGTTTTCCGCTTCCGATCAGCATCGAAGACACCGACGTCGCGCAGCTGGAAGCGGCCGTCGGGACCTTGCGGGCGCTGGACTACCGGCAGGGCGGCGGGTTCTGCCGGGACGCCGTCCGGGTGGTCAAGACGGCGAGCCTGCTGCTGCACTGGGGCACGGTCCCGGATCCGTTGCGGGGCAGGCTGCACACGGTGGTGGCCGACGTGCACAACCTGCTCGGCTGGACCGAATTCGACACCGGCCGCGACGAGCAGGCGCGCCGCCGGTTCGAGCGCGCGCTCGAAATCGCGGCGGAAGCGGGCAACGACAGCCTGGTGGCGAACATCCGCTACCGGCTCGGCCGCGTGCACCTGCACCGCCACGACGTCGACGGCGCGCTGGCCGAGTTCGCCCGCGGCCGGGTGGCCGCGCGGCGTTCGGATTCCCGCCGGGCACTGGCGATCCTCGCGGCGAACGAGGCGTGGGCGTTCGCGATGGGCGGCGACGAACGCGCCGCGCTGACCCGGCTGGCGGAGGCCGAAGCGGCGTTCACGGAAGCGGGGTCGTGGCCGGAGCCGAGGCCGTGGGAGGCGTTCTTCCGCGAGACGGACATGGCGGCGATGCGCGGCACCGTCCTGACCGAACTGGCCACCGCGGTGGCGGCCCGGCACAGCGGCGAAGCCGTCACCCGGCTGACCGAAGCGGCGGACCGCTACGGCGCCGACATGGCCCGCAGCCGGTCGTTGACGCTGATCATGCTGGCCCAGAACCACGCGCTCCGCGGCGATTTCGAGGAGGCCACCCGGGTCGGCGGGGAAGCGGTCGACCTGGCGGGTCAGGTGAGCTCGGTCCGCCCGAAGGACCGGCTGGCCCCGCTGGAGCGCCTGCTCGCCCGGCACCCGGGCGACGCGGAGGTGCGACGGCTCGCCGACCGGATCAGGCGCTACCGGGCCAAGCCCCTGACCTGACCGGCGCGGAGCCTTTCTCCGCCGCGTCCTTGCGGACGGCCAGGGCTTCCGGTTCACTCCGAGGCACAGCCGCAGTTCGGACTGTCTCACGGAGGAGCACGGGTGAAGCAGCGCGCGCAGGTCGTCATGTCCGCGGACGAGGTCGGCCGGTTCCTCGACGAGCAACGCGTCGCGACCCTCGCCACCCTCGGCCCGTCGGGCCAGCCGCACCTGGTCGCGATGTGGTACGCCGTGCTCGACGGCGTGCTGTGGTTCGAAACCAAGGCCAAGTCGCAGAAGGCCACCAACCTGCGCCGCGACCCCCGCGTCACCGTGATGGTCGAAACCGGCGACACCTACGACGCGCTGCGCGGGGTCGCCCTCGAAGGCCGGGCCACGATCGTCGACGACCCGGACGCGCTGTGGGCCGTCGGCGTCAACCTCTGGGAGCGGTACAACGGCCCGTACAGCGAAGAGGTCCGGCCGATGGTCGAGTTCATGCTCACCAAGCGGGTCGCCGTCCGCCTCGACGTCGACCGGACGCGGTCGTGGGACCACCGCAAGCTCGGCCTGCCCGCGATGCCGCTCGGGGGCACCACCGCCCGGTGACCCGATCGGGTCGTTTCCGGATGTTTCGCCGCCGGAGCGCCGGGGTATCACCCATCCGGCGTGGACCGGAGAAGGGAACCCAGCATGCAGACCAGGGGTGAGCGTGACCGCTGACGGCCACCAGGTCCGGCCTCAGGACCTCCTGCGCGTGATGGCCCACCACTCCGGCGGCGCGGTCGTGCTGGCGGTGGCGGGCGAGGTCGACCTGCTCAGTGCCTCCCTGCTCGGCGAAGGCATCACCAGCGCCCTCGCCGGCGCGCCGGACCTGCTGGTGATCGATCTGTCCGAAGTGTCCTTCCTCGCCTCCATCGGCATCACGGCCCTGCTCGAGGCGCGCCGCGAGGCAGGCACCGGCACCCGGGTCCGGGTGGTCGCCCCCGAAGCCGGCGTGGTCAACCGCACCCTCCGGCTGACCGGCCTGCACGAGGCGCTGGCCGTCGCGGGCACCCGGGACGAAGCGCTCAACGGCTGAACCGGGCCGCGAGGGTGCGGAAGACCTCCTTCGGCTCCCACGCCAAACCCGGGTACGCCGTCCCGCTCTGTCCGTCGAGGACCTTGACGACGCCGTAGCTCGCCAGGTCGAGGTCGCGCCGCGGCCCGGGACGGGCGGGGCATTCGTAGCCGGCGAAGGTGAACCAGAACGCGCCGTGCACCCCTTCGGCCTCGAAGACGTCCATCAGCTCGGTGAAGTACGCCGCCTGGCCGGCTTCGTCGCGGACGTAGTCGCCGTTCAGCTCGCGCGGGTCGGACTCGAAGTCGACGATCGTCCACCCCGTCCCGCCCGCGTCGGCCGCGCCCCGGTGGGTGCAGCAGCCGAATTCCGTGACGACCAGCGGCTTCCCGTGGCCCAGGTGGTCCCGGACGTGCCGGGCGAAGTCGGCCGCGTTGTCCGCCGAGCGGTACAGGTTGACGGAGGCGAAGTCGAAGCCCGCCCAGTCGATCTCTTCCCAGTGCCCGGCCGCGTAGGTGAGCTTGCCGCCGAAGTGCCGCCGCGCGGCCGCGGCGAGGTCCCCCAGCACGGTGCCGAAGTCCCACTCGTGGGTGAACCCGGCCCAGGCCTCGGGATCCGCCGCGTTGCGCAGCCGGTCGAACAGGAAGGCGCCGGGCACGAAGCCGGTGCAGAACAGCGACATCTCGCAGCCGAGCACGAGCACGGTTTCCGGGTCGCGCGCCCGGATCTCCTCCGCCCGGCGGGCGCAGTCCGCGAAGTAGGGCGTCAGCTGCGGCGGGGCGAGGTCCATCGGGAACGGCGAAAACCACACCCGCAGCCCGGCGTCGACGGCGGCGTGCGCGGCCACGACGAGGCGGTCCGGGTCGTCGCCGCTGATGCGGACCGCGTCGCAGTGCAGGTCCGCGGCGATGATCTCCAGTTCCCGCCGCACGACCGCGGGCTCGAACCCCCGGCGCGACCGGTCCCCGACGGCGCCGCCGAAGCCGGTGTCGTAGTTGATCCCCCTGAGCCGCATGCGCCCTCCTCGGAATGTACGACGTACACTTGAATGTACGCTGTACACTCCGGGCATGCCACCCCCCTTGATCTGGCACCACCCGGAGCCCCCGGGCCGGAAGAACGCGCTCACCCGCGCCGCGGTCGTGCGCACGGCCATCGAGGTCGCCGACACCGGCGGGGTCGCCGCGTTGACCATGCGGGCGGTGGCCGACGCGCTGGGCGTGTCGACGCCGATGTCGCTGTACCGGTACGTCCTGAACAAGGACGGCCTCGTCGACCTGATGCTCGACGAGGTGTCGGCCGAGGTCTCGGTGCCCCCCGCCCCCGGCGCGGATTGGCGCGCCGACCTGCGCGGGCTCGCGACCAGCCTGTGGGCGATGATCGGCAGGCACCGCTGGTACGCCGAGCTCGTCGACGGCCGGCCGCCGTTCGGCCCCCGGACACTCCGCCGGGCCGCCTTCCTGCTGAGCGTCCTCGACGGCGCGGGCCTGACGCCCGCCGTCACCTACGCCTCCCTTCTGGACAACTACGTCACCGGCACGGCGATGAGCGTCAGCCGGGAACTGGTGATGCTCGAGCGGTTCGCCATCGGCTCGGCGGACGACCTGCAGGCGTACGCGGCCGAAATGGCCGACGACTCGCTCGCCGCGTGGCTCCCGGACATGCCGGAGCTGACCGCGGATTCCCGCTTCGAGCTCGGCCTCGACTGCCTGCTCGACGGCTTCGCCCAGCGGCGCCGCTGAGCCCGCCCCGCTCAGCCCGCGTGGCCGCGGGGTCGGTGGCAGGATGTGCGCGGTGAGCATGCGCGCCAGGAACAACGTGACCGTCACCGGCCGGGAAGACGGGCCCACCCTCCTGCTCGCGCACGGCTTCGGCTGCGACCAGAACCTGTGGCGCCTGCTCGTCCCGGAGCTCGCCGGCCGCTACCGGGTCGTGCTGTTCGACCACACCGGTGCCGGGCGTTCGGACCGGTCCGCCTGGACCCCCGAGCGCTACGGCAGCCTCGACGGCTACGCCGACGACGTCCTGGCCCTCTGCCGCGAACTGGACCTGGCGGACGTCGTGCTGGTCGGCCACTCGGTCAGCGCGATGATCGCGGTGCTGGCCGCCAACCGGGAACCGGACCGGTTCGCCAAGCTCGTGCTGCTCACGCCGTCGCCGTGCTACCTCGACGAAGACGGCTACCGCGGCGGGTTCAGCCGGGCCGACATCGACGAGCTGCTGGCCGCGCTCGACGCCAACTACCTCGGCTGGTCGGCGACGATGGCGCCGGTGATCATGGGCAACCCGGACCGCCCGGAGCTGGGCGAGGAGCTGACGAACAGCTTCTGCCGCACCGATCCCGCGATCGCGCGCGTCTTCGCGCGCGTGACGTTCCTCTCCGACAACCGAGCCGATCTGGCGAAGGTCACCGTGCCGACGCTGGTGCTCGAGTGCGCGAACGACGCCATCGCGCCGCCCGAGGTCGGGCGGTTCACCCACGAGCAGATCGACGGCAGCACCCTGGTCACGCTGGCCGCGACCGGGCACTGCCCGCAGCTGAGCGCCCCGGAGGCGACGGCCGCGGCGATCACGGCGTTCGTGAGCGGGCCGTGATGTGCGAAGACCACCCCGGCCCGGGTGGTCAGGAGAGCGCCGCGCCGGAGTTCTCGGCCCTGCTGGAGGACAGCGTCGAAGACCTCTACGAGCACGCTCCCTGCGGATACCTCTCGACGCTGCTGGACGGCACGATCGCGAAGATCAACACGACGCTGCTCGGCTGGCTCGGCCACGCCCGCGAAGACGTCGTCGGACGGCGCCGGTTCGCCGATCTGCTCACCGTCGGCGGCCGGATCTACCACGAGACGCACTTCGCGCCGCTCCTGCGCATGCAGGGCGAGCTCGGCGGCGTCGCCTTCGAGCTGAAGGCCGCGGACGGGAGCCGGTTGCCGGTGCTGGTGACCTCGACGGTCAAGACCGGCACCGACGGGCAGCCGCAACTGATCCGCACCACGATCTTCGACGCGCGAGACCGGCGCGCCTACGAGCAGGAACTGCTGCGGGCGCGGGAAGAAGCCGAGCGCGAACGCGACCGGGTGCAGCGGCTCGCGCGGACGCTGCAGCAGACCCTGCTGCCGCCCGCGCTGGCCGAGGTGCCCGGCGTGCAGGTCGCGGCCTACTACCACCCCGCGTCGGCCGACGAGGTCGGCGGCGACTTCTACGACCTGTTCCCGCTGACCGGCGACACGTGGGGGTTCTTCCTCGGTGACGTCTCGGGGAAGGGCGCCGCCGCGGCCGTGGTGACGTCACTGGCGCGCTACACGCTGCGCGCCGCCGCCGTGCACGACCCGGACCCGGCCTCCGTGCTGGGCCGCCTCAACACGGTGCTGCACCACGAATACCGCGGCGCGGACCCGCGCTACTGCACGGTCATCCTGGGCCGCATCCGGCCCGGCGACGGCGGCGCGGCGGTCACCCTGGCCACCGGCGGCCACCCGCCCGCGCTGCTGATCCGCGCCGACGGCACGTCCGCGTTCCTGCCCGTCCCGGGTGGCCAGCTGGTGGGGGCGCTGCCCCGCGCCCGCTTCGCCACCGAGGACGTCTTCCTGGCCCCGGGCGACACCCTGCTGCTGTACACCGACGGGCTGACCGAAGCCCGCACGCAGGGTCGCGTCCGCTACAGCGAAGAGCAGCTGCGGGCGCACCTGACCGGCCTGGCCCCGACGACGGCGCCCGCGGTGGTCGCGGCGGTCACCGGCCTGCTCGCCGGCTTCGGCGACGGCGTCGACGACGACACGGCCCTGCTGGCGTTGAGCATCCCGCTTCCCGGAGGCGATCGACCTTGACCGGCACCCCGTTTTCCGTCACCACCCGCACCATCGGGACCGGCGCGGTGGTGACCGTCGCCGGGGAGCTCGACGTGGCTTCCGCCCCGCAGCTCCGCGCCGGCGTGGCCGAGGCCGTCCTGGCGGACGGGCACCTGCTGGTGGTGGACCTGGGCGCGGTGACGTTCTGCGACTCCAGCGGGATTTCCGCGCTGATCGCGGCCCGCAACGTCGCGGAGGCGGCCGGGGCGGGCATCGCGCTGGCGGCCGTCCCGGCCCGGCTGAGCCGCACCTTCGGGCTGATCGGGCTGGCGGGCTTCTTCCCGACCTACCCGAGCGCCGAAGACGCCTTCAGAGGCTGACGCCGGCTGCTCCCAGCTCGGCCAGCACGGCCCGGATCGCCGGGCTCGCCTCGGCACTGCGCCGCCACACCGCGTGGACCTCCCGCTTCGGCGGCCGCCGCAACGGCCGCGCGATCAGGTGCTCCCCCAGCGGCGGGCGGGCGAGGCGCGGGATCAGGGCCACCACCTGGCCCGAGGCCACCAGCGACAGCTGCGTCGCGAAGTCGTCGACCCGGTGGCGCACGTCGGGCTCGTCGGCGAACAACCGCCGGAACCACTGGTGGCACACCGTTCCCGGCGGGCTGGTCACCCACGCGTGCCCGGCCAGCGCCACCTCGTCCAGCGGTGTGCCGAGCCCGGCCAGCGGGTGCGTACGGCTCAGCACGACGTCGCCGACGTCCGTGTGCACCCACCGCCGCACCAGCGACGACGGCAGGGGCGCGGGCAGCAGCCCGTCGGCGTCGTGGACGAGCGCGAAGTCGGCCGTTCCCGCGGCGACGCTGCGCAGCGCCTCGCCGGGGTCCTGCTCGGTGAGCTCCAGCCGCAGCTCCGGGTACGCCAGCCGGGGAACGACCGGCGCGAGCAGGCCGCGGATCGCCGTCGAGAACGCCACCACCCGGAGCGTGCCGCGCGGCGCGCCCGCCGACACCGACTGGGCCGCTTCGGCGCACCGCTCCAGCGCCTGGAACACCTCCGGCGCCGAGTCGACGATCGCCTGACCGGCCGGGGTCAGCACCACCCCGCGGCCGGCCGGCGCCAGCACCGGGACGCCGACCTGCCGTTCCAGCCGCTTGATCTGCTGCGACACCGCCGACGCGGTGAACCCGAGCTCCTCGGCCGCCCGGGCCAGCGTGCCGAGCGCCGCCACCGAGCGCAACGCCCGCAGCGCACCCACCTCGATCATCAAGCCAGGCTACGCAATACTGCCAAAAAAGCATCGCTGGACCAGGGCAGTCACGCCCGGCACGGTCAGGGCATGACCGAATTCGGCACCAACCTCGTCGCGATGGTGACCCCCATGGCGCCCGGCGGCGCGCTCAGCGAACCCGGCCGCACCCGGCTCGTCGAGCACCTGCTGGCCACGGGCTGCGACGGCCTGGTCGTCGGCGGGACCACCGGCGAGTCGCCGACCCTGTCCGACGCCGAAGCCGCGGACCTGGTGCGCGCCGTGGCGACGCAGGTGGCGGGCCGGGCGCGGGTGATCGCCGGCGTCGGCACGTACGACACGGCCGCGAGCCTCCGCCGCGCCCGTGCGGCCGAGCTGGCCGGTGCCGACGCCCTACTGCTCGTCTGTCCCTACTACTCCCGGCCGACGCAGGCCGGCGTGCTCGCCCACTGCCTGGCCGTGGCGGACGCCACCGAGCTGCCGGTGATGCTCTACGACGTCCCCGCGCGCACCGGCGTCGCGCTGGCGCCGTCGACGCTGGTCGAACTGGCCGGGCATCCCCGGATCCGGGCGGTGAAGGACGCCAAGGGCGACCTGGCCGAGGCGATGACGGTCATGTCCCGGACGTCACTGGCGTACTACTGCGGCATCGACGAGCTCAACCTGCCGTACCTCGCCTGCGGCGCGGCGGGCCTGGTCAGCGTGGTGGCGAACGTGGCGGCCCGCCGCACGGCCGACCTGATCCGCGCGGTCCGCGACGGCGACCTCGCGCAGGCGCGGGCGATCAACGACGGCCTGCTCCCGGTGACGGACTCGATCACGGGCTCCGGCACGGGCGCGGCGAACGCCAAGGCCGCGTTGGCCGAGCTGGGCGTGCTCCCGCACGCGACGGTGCGGCTTCCGCTGGTCGAAGCCCGGCCGACCGGGTTCCGCCGCTGATCACGCGAGTTCCGGCCCCGATCACGCGAGTTCCGGGTCCGATCACGCGAGTTCCGGGTCCGATCACGCGAGTTCGGAGCGCGGAAACTGTCCAACCAAGTAGAACTTGCCCGATTCCGGGCAAGAATTTGGGACTCGGCGTACCCGCAGGGCATGATGGCCCGCGTGGAGGACACCGACATCGTCGAGCGCGTGGCCGCGTCCACCGGGCTGCCGCCCCGGGTAGCCGCCCGGGTGGTCGACGACGTCCTGGCCTTCTACCGGACTCCCACCGAGGACTACGTGCGCCGCCGGCACGCCGAGCTGCAGGCACAGGGCCGGAAGAACCCCGAGATCTTCCCCCTGATCGCCGCCGAGCTCCGCGGGCGGCTGGTGGCCCCGCCCGTCCTTTCCGCGCGGCAGCTGCGCCGCATCGTCTACGGCTAGGAAGAGGTCACCCCATGTGCGGGATCGTCGGCTACATCGGCGGCCAGAACGCCGCCCCCATCCTGATCGAGGGCCTGACCCGGCTCGAGTACCGCGGCTACGACTCCGCGGGCATCGCCGTCCTCGGCGCGAAAGGCGCCCCGCAGGTCCACCGCGTCGTCGGCCGGGTCCGCAACCTCGCCGCCGCGCTGCCGAAACGACTCGCCGGCAAGGCGGGCATCGGGCACACGCGCTGGGCCACGCACGGACCCGCGTCGGAGGCCAACGCCCACCCGCACACGTCGGAAGACGGCCGGATCTCCGTGGTCCACAACGGCATCATCGACAACGCCGACGCGTTGCGCGCCCAGCTCGCCGACGCCGGCGTCACCCTCACCTCCGAGACCGACACCGAGGTCCTCGCCCACCTGATCGCGCGCTCGGGCGCCGAAACCCTCGAAGACGCCGTCGTCGAGGCGGTCTCGCGGGTCACCGGCACGTACGCGATCGCCGTCACCGACAGCGCGCACCCGGACCGGCTGGTCATCGCGCGCAACGGCTCTCCGCTGATCATCGGCGTCGGCGAGCGGGAGATGTTCGTCGCCAGCGACCTCGCCGCGCTGGTGCGGCACACCTCACAGGTCGCGCACCTCGACGACGGCGAGTTCGCGACCGTCTTCGCCACCGGCTACCGCACCTTCACCGTCGACGAGAGCGACACCACCAAGCCCGCCACCGAGATCGACATCGACGCCGAGGACCTCGACCTGGGCGGCTACCCGCACTACATGGCCAAGGAGATCCAGGAGCAGCCGGAGTCCGTCGAGCGGATCATCCGCGGCCGCCTCGACGACCGGTTCGGCGTCGCCCGCCTGGACGGGCTCAACCTGACCCCGCGGGAGCTGCGGGGATTCGCCCGGGTGAAGATCCTCGGCTGCGGCTCCGCCTACTACGTCGGCCAGATCGGCGCGACGATGATCGAAGAGCTCGCCCGGATCCCGGCCGACGCCGAAGCCGCGTCGGAGTTCCGCTACCGCAACCCGATCATCGAGGCCGACACGCTCTACATCGCGGTGAGCCAGTCCGGCGAGACGATCGACACCGCCTTCGCCGTCGAAGAGATCAAGCGCAAGGGCGGCCGGGTGGTCGGCCTGGTCAACGTCGTCGGCTCGACGATCGCCCGCGCCTGCGAAGGCGGCGTCTACCTGCACGCCGGCCCGGAGATCGCGGTCGCCTCGACCAAGGCGCTGACCAACATGGCCGTCGGGTTCGCGCTGATCGCGCTGGCGCTCGGCCGGGTGCGCGACCTGTCCAACGCGGACGGTCAGCGGATCATCGACGCCATCCGCGCGCTGCCGGGCCAGATCAAGTCCATCCTGGACTTCGAGCCCGAGATCGCCGAGCACGCGAAGACCGTCGCCGCCGCGAAGAGCCTGTTCTTCGTCGGCCGCGTCCGCGGCTACCCGGTGGCCCGCGAAGGCGCACAGAAGTTCAAGGAGATCTCCTACCGCCACGCCGAGGCGTACCAGACGTCCGAGCTCAAGCACGGCCCGCTCGCCCTGATCGACGAGTCGCTCCCGACGGTCGCCGTCGTGCCGTCCGACGAGCTGACCGAGCGCAACCTGGCCGCGGTCCAGCAGATCAAGGCCCGCGGCGGCGCGGTGCTGGCGGTGACCCACGCGGACGTCGACTTCGGCGAACTCGACGTCCCGCGGATCGTGGTGCCCAGGACCGAGCCGGAGCTCGACCCGATCCTGCTGACCATCCCGCTGCAGCTGCTCGCCTACCACGCGGCGCTGACCCTGGGCTACGACATCGACAAGCCGCGCAACCTGGCCAAGTCCGTCACCGTGGAGTGAAGCCGGGCCTGCTTGGGCATGTTCCAGCCCAGCACCCCGGTCACGCGGCCGTTCTCGCGGTATTCGGCCACGAACCGGCCTTCGCGCGAGTCACCCTCCACAACGGACACATCGGCGTCCGCGGACAACGTGCCGTGCACGTGGATCCGCGCGTCGAACTGGTTGGTCCAGAAGTACGGCACCGGGGTGTACGGGCGGTCTTCGCCGAGGATGTTCCCGGCGACGGCGGCCGCCTGCTCGGTGGCGTTGGTCCGGTTTTCCAGCCGCAGCAGCGCGTCGAAGCCTTCGTGGTGCCAGCGGGCGACGTCGCCGGCCGCGTAGATCGCCTCCGCCGCCCGGCAGCGGGAGTCGCACACGACGCCGTTGTCGCAAAGCACGCCGCTGCCCGCCAGCCACTCCGTCGCCGGCGCCGCTCCGAAGGCGACCACGACGACGTCGGCGGGCAGGACCTCGCCGGTCGCCAGCCGTACGCCGGCGACCCGGCCGTCCTCCGCGGCCAGGCCGGTGACCGCGGAGCCGAGCCGCAGCTCGACGCCCCGGCTCGCGTGCAGCTCGGCGAGCAGCCCGGCCGCCAAGGGGCCGAGCTGGTAGGCCAGTGGCGCGGGCTGGGGGCCGGCCAGGGTGACCGGAACGCCGGCGGCGCACACGGTGGCGGCGATCTCCGCGCCGAGCACGCCGTCCCCGACGACCACGACCCGCATGCCCGGCGCGAGGTCCGCGCGCAGGGCTAGCGCGTCGTCGAGGGTGCGGAGCACGTGGACGCCGTCGAGGCCGTCCTGCCCGGGCAGGGTGCGCGGCCGCAGCCCGGTGGCGAGCACGACCGCGTCCGCGGTCAGGGTCCGCCCGGCGGCGGTGTGGACGGTCCGCGCGGCAGCGTCCAGCCGCACCGCCGGGTCGCCGAGCACGAACTGGATGTCCAATGCGGACAGTGCGGCAGCCGTGCGCAGCTGCGTTCGCTCGGGCGTCCAGCTGCCGCCGAGGACCTGCTTGGACAGCGGTGGCCGGTCGTACGGCAGGTGCGGCTCGGCGCCCAGCACGGTGACCCGGCCCGCGTACCCCTTGCGGCGCAGGGCTTCCACGGTCGCGAGCCCGGCGGCCGAGGCGCCGACGACCAGGACCTCGCCGATCACCCCTCCTCGCCGACCGAGATCGCGACGCCCGGGCACACGCTCGCCGCCTCGCGGACAACTCCGTGCAGCGCTTCGGCGGGGTGCTCGTCGAGCAGGACGACGATGCCGTCGTCGTCCCGCTGGTCGAACACGTCCGGGGCGAGCATGACGCAGGTGCCGGCGCCGCAGCACTTGGCTTCGTCCACGGTGACCTTCATGGCGGTTCCTTTCGCTGGAGTTGTTCGATGACCGGCACCACGGGAACCGCGCGTCACCAGCGGACGGGCAGTTCCCGCAGGCCGCCGACCGCGAGGCCCTCGATCCGGCGCAGCTCGTCCGCCGGGACCGCGAGCTCCAGCGACGGCAGCTTGCGCAGCAGCACCTCCAGCACCACCTGCAGCTCGGTGCGCGCCAGCGGCTGCCCGAGGCACGCGTGCGCGCCGGCACCGAAGGCCAGGTGCGGGTTCGGGCTGCGGCTCAGGTCCATCGCCGCGGCGTTCCCGAAGGCGTCCTCGTCGCGGTTGGCCGCGGCCATGCTGCACATCGCCGTGGTGCCCGCGGGCAGCACCGTGCCGCCGACCTCGACGTCCTCGGTCAGGTAGCGCTGCATGCCCACGCCCGCGTTGGCGTCCGCCCGCAGTGCCTCCTCGACCGCCGTGCGCACCAGGGCCGGGTCGGCCAGCAGCTGCTCCCAGCGGCCGCGGTCGGCCAGCAGCATCGCCACCATCTTGGCGATCATGTTCGCGGTGGTCTCGTGCCCGGCGATGAGCAGGCCGATGCCGGTGGCGGCCAGCTTCGCGTCGGACCAGTCCGCGCCGTCGGCGATCAACGCGCTGAGGATGTCCTCACCCGGTTCGGCCCGCTTGGCCGCGAGGTGCCCGCCCATGTACCGGCCGAACTCGGCCTGCGCCGCGTCGAACTCGGCCTGCGTGTAGCGGGTCATGCTGAGCATGACGTCCGACCAGTGGGCGAACCGGTCGCGGTCGGTGTCCGGCACGCCGAGCATGTCGCAGATGACCCAGACCGGCAGCGGGAACGCGAGCCCCGCCTTGAGGTCGCCGGGCGCGCCCTTCGCCACCAGTTCGTCGATGAGCCGCTCGGCCATCGCCGCCATGCCGGGCCGCAGCGCGGTCATCCGCTTGGCGGTGAACCACTTGCCGATCATGCGTCGCCACGTCAGGTGGTCTTCGCCGTGCTGCGGCAGCACGGACGCCATCTCGCTGTTGAACACCCCGCCCGACTCGGTGTCGGCGACGCGGGCCGCGTTGTCCGCGGGTGTCGGCCGGGTGAACCGCGGGTCGGACAGGACCGTCTTGACGTCGTCGTAGCGGGTGATCAGCGCGGCTTCGTCCCCGCTGGCCAGCGCGACCCGCGCGACCGGGCACTTCTCGCGGAACTCGGCCCACTCGGCAGGCGGCTCCAGCGCGGTGGCGGCCTCGAAGGGGAACCGCGGCAGCGAATCGGTGTCACTTGGCGTCATCACGGGCCTCTCGTCGGTGGATGTCCCCGGTCCCGAGGATGGCCACCGCCCCCGATTAAGTCAAGCAGTTGACTTAATCAACGACGACGAGCATGTGCCGATCCGGTCGAACCGGGCTTATTCGCGCTCGACCTTGCGCAGCCCGCCCGAAGGCGTCCACCACTCGACGACCAGCAAGGTCGCGGCCTCGTTCAGGTGGGTGTGCACGACCTCGGCGACGTCGGCGACGAACCGCTCGCCGTCCTCGGTGCGCACGCGGCCGGCGATCTTCGCCTCGCCCGGCCACCGCGCCTCCTCGCCCTGGACCGGGTCGACCGTCGCGCTGTGCAGCGCGAACCGCGGGTCCCGCCGCAGGTCCGCACCCTTGCGCGCGCCCGGCATCGACCCGAAGGCCAGCTCGCCGTCCTCGAAGACCGTCTCGATCCCCGAGATCCGCGGCGAACCGTCCGCCCGCAGAGTCGCGATCGTCTTGTGCTTGTGCGCGTCGAACAACGCCCGCACCCGCCGCGCGAACTCCGGTTCGGCCGCCTCGAACTCCCGCCACGCCGTCATGCGCCCATGGTCCCGCACCGCAGCCCCGCGACGAGGAGCTTCACCATCCCCCGCGCGTCGTAGCGGGGGTCGTCCGCGCCGACGCAGAGGTTGCCGACCCCGCGCATGAGGTTCAGGGGCGCCACCTCGGCCCGGATTTCACCGGCCGCGGCCGCCGCGTCGAGCAGCTCGGCGCACACCGGCACCAGCCGGTCCAGGAAATACGCGTGCAGCGACTCGAAGCCGGCGTTGTCGGACTGGAGCACCCCGGCGAGCCCATGCTTGGTGACCAGGAAGTCGACGAACAGGTCGATCCACTGCGCCAGCGCGGCGTACGGCGATTCGCTCGCGGCCAGCAGGGCCGGCCCCGCCTCGGCGCAGGCCTCCACCTGGTGGCGGAAGACGGCGATGATCAGGTCCGCCCGCGTCGGGAAGTGGCGGTAGATCGTGCCCATCCCGACCCCGGCCTTCGCCGCGATGTCGCGCACCGGCGCGTCCACGCCGGACGCGACGAAGACCGCGGCCGCCGCGTCGAGCAGCGCCTTCTCGTTGCGCCGGGCATCCGCCCGCTTGGGTTTGCGCTCGCCCACCGGCCCTCCTTGCTAAGCGGAGCAATGTTCCGTATTGTTAGCGGAGCAACGTTCCGTTTGCCCATCCTCTCACGGAGGCACCCTTCCATGCAGTACCGCACCTTGGGCCGCACCGGCGTCCAAGTCAGCACCCTCGCGCTCGGCGCGATGAACTTCGGCGCCATCGGGAACACCACCCAGGACGAGGCCACCGCCATCGTCGACGCCGCCATCGAGGCCGGGATCAACCTGATCGACACGGCCGACATGTACAGCCAAGGCGAGTCGGAGGTGATGGTCGGCAAGGCGATCGCCGGCCGCCGCGACGACCTCGTGCTGGCCACGAAGGCGACCATGCCGATGGGCGAAGAGCGCAACCACCGCGGCAACTCGCGCCGCTGGCTGGTCCGCGCGCTCGAAGACAGCCTCCGCCGCCTCGACGTCGACCACGTCGACCTCTACCAGATCCACCGCTGGGACCCCGCCACGAGCGACGAGGAAGCGCTTTCCGCGCTGACCGACCTGCAGCGGGCGGGCAAGATCCGGTACTTCGGGTCGTCGACGTTCCCGGCGTACCGCATCGTGCAGGCGCAGTGGGCCGCGCGCGAGCACCACCTCGGCCGGTACGTCACCGAGCAGCCGAGTTACTCGATCCTGCAGCGCGGCATCGAAGCCCACGTGCTGCCGGTGACCGAGGAGTACGGCATGGGCGTGCTGGCCTGGAGCCCGCTGGCGTCGGGCTGGCTGTCGGGCGCGATCCGCGCGGGCCAGGACATCGCCACCAACCGGGTGAAGGTCCTGCCGCAGCGCTTCGACCTCGGCCTGCCCGGCAACCGGGCCCGGCTCGACGCCGTCGAGCAGCTGGCCAAGCTCGCCGACGCCGCCGGCCTCACCCTGATCCAGCTCGCGCTCGGCTTCGTCACCGGGCACCCCGGCGTGACCAGCGCGCTGATCGGCCCGCGGACGCTCGACCACCTGCGTTCCCAGCTCGCGGCCGCCGAAACCGTGCTGCCCGCCGACGTCCTCGACGAGATCGACAGCGTCGTCGCGCCCGGTACCGACCTGGCGCCGGACGAGAAGTTCGACACCCCGCCGTCGCTGCTCGACCCGGCCCTGCGGCGGCGCCGATGAGCTTCGGCATCATCACCCCGCCCCAGCAGGTCGGTTACGACGAGATCCGGCGCGTCTGGCGGGAAGCCGACACCGTGCCGGAGATCGAGCACGCGTGGCTGTTCGACCACCTGATGCCGATCGCGGGCGACCCGGGCGGGCCGATCCTCGAAGGCTGGACGCTGCTTTCGGCGCTGGCGGCGCAGACTTCGCGGCTGCGCATCGGGCTGCTGGTCACCAGCAACCGGTTCCGGCCGCCGGCGGTGCTGGCGAAGATCGCCACGACCGTCGACATCGTTTCCGGCGGACGGCTCGACTTCGGCATCGGCGCCGGATCCCGGCCCAGCCACCCACTGGCCCGGCGGGAGTACGACGGGCACGGCCTGCCCTACCACGACCAGGCCGACGCGGTCGCGGCGCTGGCGGAGGCCTGCACGGTGATCCGTCGCTTGTGGACCGATCCGGAGCCGTTCGACTTCGCGGGTGAGCACGTTTCCCTGACCGGAGCGTTCGGGAACCCGAAGCCGGTCCAGCGGCCGCACCCGCCGATCGTGATCGGCGGCCGGGCGAGCGCGACCCTGCGCGTGGTGGCCGAGCACGCCGACGTGTGGAACATCCCGGGCGGCGGCGACATCGCGGACCTGGCCGGGCGAAGCCGGTTGCTGGACAAGTACTGCACGGAGATCGGGCGCGACCCGGCGGAGATCGAGCGGTCGATCTTCCTGCCGGTGGACTACGAGCGGCCGGGGGTGACGCGGGGCAAGATCGCCGAGGCGGCGGACGCGGGGTTCGGGCACTTCGTGCTCGGGCTGACGAACCCGTACCCGGAGGGGGTTGCGGAGTGGGTGGCGGAGGAGCTGATCCGCCGGGCGTGAGCGGCCCACGAGGTCTCCGGCGCACCGGAGACCTCGTGGCGGCTCACCAGGGCACTTCCCCGTCGTCGTCGAACAGCCCTCCGGTCGGGCCGTCGTCCGGCAGCGTGGCGAGCCGGATGGCGGTCCGGGCGCCTTCCGCGGGCGTGCTGGTTCCGTGGAAGCCGTTGAGGTCGGTCGCCACGTAGCCGGGGCAGGCGCAGTTGATCTTGACGGAGGTGCCGGCCAGTTCCTTGGCGTACTGGACGGTGACCGCGTTGAGGAAGGTCTTCGACGGCGAGTAGGCGCCGCTCACCCCGCCGAGATCGACACCCGGGGTGGTCTGCAGGGTCAGCGAAGCGACGTGGCTGGACTGGTTGACGATCCGCGGCCGGCCGGAGCGGCGCAGCAGCGGCAGCATCGCGTTGGTGACCCGGACCACGCCGATCACGTTGGTCTCCACCACGGCCCGCAGGCCGTCCGGCGTGACGGTGGTGGGCTCCTCCGGCCACGCCCCCGCGATGCCGGCGTTGTTGACCAGCACGTCGAGCCGCCCCGCGCGTTCCTCGAGCGCGGCGGCGGCCGCCGCGACGCTCGCGTCGTCGGTCACGTCGAGCGGGACCCCGAACGCGTCGGCGCCGGCCGCGCGAAGCTTCGCCACGGCGTCCTCCCGGCGCTGCGGGTGCCGGGACCCGATGCCGACGCTCCAGCCCAGCGCGCCGAGGCCGGCCGCGATCTCGAATCCGATTCCCTTGTTCGCACCGGTGACCAGTGCGATCGTTCGTTCACTCACGTCATCGATCGTGGCGGCGCACGGCTGGGGAACCAACACCACCCGAGCCGCGCATCGATACCCGGACGACATCGATCGGGGGTTACCCTGGCCGGGTGGAGACGCGGGAGCTGCAGTGCTTCGTCGCGGTCGCCGAGGAGCTGCACTTCGGCCGGGCCGCCCAGCGGCTGGGCATCGCCCAGCCGCCGTTGTCGCGGACGATCGCCCGGCTGGAGCGACGGCTCGGCGTCGTCCTGCTGGAACGCACCAGCCGCAAGGTCTCGCTCACCGACGCGGGGGCGGTGCTGCTGGCCGAAGGCCGCGCCGTGCTCGGCGCGCTGGCCACGGCCGAACGGCGAACCCGGCGGGCGGCCGCGAGCCGGCCCTCGCTAGTCCTGGCCACGAAGGCCGGCGCCTCCCCCGAACTGCTGGCGAAACTGCTCGACGCGTACGCCGCCGAGCCGGGTGCGGCCGCCGTCGACCTGCTGCTCTGCGAAAGCCGGCCCCAGCAGGCGCTGCACGACGGCCGGGCCGACGTGGCGCTGCTGCACCTGCCCTTCGACCCGGTGGCCGGGCTCGACACCGAAGTGCTGCACACCGAGGGGCAGGTCGCGATCCTGCCCAGCGGGCATCCGCTCGGGGCCCGGTCCGGGGTCCGGCTCGCGGAGGTCGGTTCCCTGCCGGACCTCCCCCCGGCGCGCTGGCCCGGCCCCGGCGGCCGCTACCCCGAGGGGCCCGGCGCGGAAGTGCGCAACCTGACGCAGCTGTTCCAGCTGATCGCGCTCGGCCGCACCACGGTGGTCATGCCCGAGTCCAGCGGCGCCGGCCTGCCCGAAGGCCTGGTCGCCGTGCCGGTACTGGACGCCCCGCCCGTGACGACGGTCATCGCCTGGCCACCGCACAGCCGTTCCCGGGCACTCGCGGACCTGGTCCGAGCGGCCACCCGCCGCTGAGCAACCCGGTTGCCACCGGGCTGCGCCGGTCAATCTGCGTTGGCCAGCCAGGCGAGGGCCGAACGCAGCAACCGCCGGGCTCGGGGCACCACGCCCCGCCGGTCAGTCCGCGTTCGCCAGCCGAGCAAGGGCCGACCGCAGCAGCCGCCGGGCCTCCGGGGGCAGGCCCGCCAGCTTGCGCTCCTCCACCTCCCGGATCGCGGCCCGGACCGCCGCATGCCGGCGGGTTCCTTCCGGCGTCAACCGGACCACGCGGGCTCTGCGGTCGGCCGGGTCCGGCTCGCGGGCCACCAGCCCCGCCGCCTCGAGCGCGTCCAGCAGCGCGATCAACCGGGTCTTGTCGTAGCGGATCTGCTGGGCCAGCACCAGCTGGCTCGGGGCCGCCCCGGGGGCCAGGGCCGACAGCACGACGTACTGCCACATCGAGAGGCCGTGGCGGTCCAGCACCGGCCGCTCGGCTTCGGCCAGGTTGCGGCCCGCGCCGGCGCAGAGGGCCGCCAGATCGTCGTCCTCGTTCACCGGCAGGATTTTACGCTTCGACAAATCATACGCAGGTGCGTATCGTTTTGCTCATGACTCTGGGACGTGCCGAAACCCGAACCATCTCCGTCGCCGCCCCGCCCGCGCGGGTCGTCGAATACCTCGCCGATCCGCGCCGCTTCCCGGAGTGGGCGCCGGGGTTCGCCACCGAGGTCGACCACGACCACGACGACATCTGGCGCGTCCAGACCGAAAGCGGCCCGCGCCGGGTCGCCGTCCGGGTCGCGGCCGAGCACGGCGTCGTCGACGTCGTCAGCGCGGACGCCCCGAACCTGGGCCTGTTCACCCGCGCGGTGCCCAACCTGACCGGCACCGAGCTGATCTTCAGCCTGTTCTTCCCCGGCGACACCGACCCGGCGGCGGTGGCCGCCCAGATGGCGGTCGTCGGGGAGGAGCTGCGAGCCGTCCGCGAGCACGTCGAGGGCGGCCGGTGAACCGGGCCACCCGCTCCCTCGGCGACCGCTCGGCCCCGGCCCGCTGTGGGCCCGCACCCTGCGAGCCCGGCGGCAACGCGGACGCCCGGACAGCGCCCGCCCTCCCAGGGGGTCCGTCCCCGCTCCAGCGTATCGGGACCAGCTGACAAAAAGCCGCCCGAAGCCGCCGTTCGAGCCGCCTTGTCCACAGCCCCGGCAGGTTGTGGACAGGGAGACACCGAGGCGTCCCGGCCCAACGCGACCCGGCTCAACGCGACCCGGCTCGACAACCAGCTCGGCCGTCTGCGCCCCGGCGCTGGGTCCGCGACGACGCCGTCCGCGCGGCGCAGCCGGGCCTGACCGACCTGCCAAAAATTCAAGCACCACACGAGGTCGAACCGCCACGAACGGCGATCCCGGCGACGGCCCGCCCTTCCTCCCCACCGGCCCGCAACGCCACCGATGAGAACGCCACCGATGAGGAGGAAGGGCCCCGAAGGTCAGCCCACCGAGCAGAGGACGCCGTTCAACCTGAACGCCGCCGGGAAGATGTTCGGCCCGCTGTAGTCGGCCGTGAACCCGACGTCCACCCCGGCCGCCGGCGGGGCCGACGACGAGACCGTCACCGTCGTCCCGTTCTGCGCCCACGTCCCGCTCCAGCCGCCGGTGAGCTTCTGCCGCGCGGTCGGCCAGTTGAACGTCAGTGTCCAGTCCCCCGTCACGCCGGTCGCCGTGACGTGGATGCCGCCGACGAACCCGCTCGCCCAGTCGGTCACGTCGGTCATCCGGACCGTGCAGCTGCTCGCCGACGGCGCGCCGGTGGTCAGCGTCAGCGGCGGGGAGGCCGCGGACACGTTCCCGGCCGTGTCGCGCGCCAGCACGTTGACCGTGTACCGGCTGCCCGGCACCAGGTTCCCCACGTCGAACGACGTTCCGGTCGTCTCACCCCACTGCTCGCTCACCGCACCCAGCTGCCGGTACACCTCGTACTTCGCGATCGGGTGGGCGCCGGGCGCGGCCGCCGGCCAGCTGATCGTCGCCGTGCGGTCGGTCGCCGTGCCGGCCGGCTGCCCCGGGGTCCCCGGGCCGGCGGGCGCGGTCGCGGGGTGCAGCACCACCGTGGTGAGCGAATACGGCGGCAGCGTCTGGGAAGTGCTCGTCCCGGTCACCGCATCCGAAACCGCCGTGGCCCCGTTGGTGAGGGTGTACACCCGCGGCGCACCCGCGGCCGGCGCGTAGCCCGCGTAGTCCAGCGTCACCGCCCTGGCCTGGTCGGGGTCCTTGTTGAGCAGCAGCACGGCGAGGTCGCCGTTCGGCCGCCGCACGGCGTGCGCGCCGACGAGCGGGTCGTCCGCGGCGGCCCGGACGAACTGGTCGCCGGGGTGCGCGAACGTGCTCAGCATCTTCAGGCCGTAGTAGGGCGCGAACGGGGTGTTGAGCGGCGGTTCGCAGACGCCGTCGTCCAGGCAGGTGCCGCTGGAGAGGATGCCGCCGTCGCCGTAGTCCGGGTATCCGGCCACAGTGGACAGTTTCGTGGGCCCGTTGTGCGTGTCCCACCAGTCGATCGTGAACACGCCGTTCGCCAGCAGCGAGCTGTAGGTGTCGGCGGCGAACAGGGCGCCCGGCTGGGTGTTCACGCCGACCGGCGTGTTGGTTTCGGTCATCGAGATGCCGATCCGGCCGGAGTCCGGGCCCGCGTACCGGGCGATCTGCTCGCGCGTCAGGTAGATCATGTCGTCGATCTGCTCCGGCTTCGCCAGCGCTTCCGCCGCCGTCGAGCCGGTCGGGTACCAGTGCAGGATGACGAAGTCGATGTGCGGGCCCGCGATCGAGAGCACCGTCTGGTTCCAGCTCGCGGTGTCGCCGGAGCCGACGATGGCGTCCGGCCAGTTCGCCGGGGTGGTCAGCACGGCGCCGATCTTGACGCCGGGGTCGGCGGCCTTCATCGCGTCGGCGTAGGCGACGACGCCGTTGGCGTACCCGGTCGGGCTCTTGTCCGCGTGGTTGTCGGCTTCCCAGTTCGCCCCGTAGTGCCCGTTGCCGTAGAGCTCGTTGCCGATTTCCCAGTACTTGACGCCGTAGCCCTTGGTCACGTTGGCGTACCGCACCCAGTCCGCGGCTTCCTCCGGTGTGCCGGTGCCGTAGTTGGCGATGATGATCGGCTGGGCACCGGCTCTTCGCACGCCGCCCATGAAAGTGTCGAAATCGGTGTTCGGCGCCACGTAGCCACCCGGCGCGGTGTTGTCCTTCCAGTGGTAGATGTCGCCGTAGGACCCGCCGGGGTACCGCATGGTGCGGACGCCGGCGGCGCCGAACAGGTCGGCCACCTCGTCGGTGCCCAGCTGGCTGTCCCAGACCGCGTGGTTGATGCCGATCCCGGTGTCCGGCATGGTCGCCAGCCCGGCTCGGGCGTTGACGGTGACGGTGGCCGTGGGCGTGGTCGCCGCCCCGGCGGTCCCGGCCGCCGGGATCGCCGCCGCGAGCACGGCGATCACCGGCCACGCTGCCCAGCGCAGACGTCGAGCTGTCATGAAGGTCCATCCTCACTCGTCGGGCACGAACGGATGACTGGGAGCGCTCTCAGGAGAGAACCACCGGGTGTCGCGGAAGTCAACGGAAGCCATCGAATTTTGAGGAACGATTGTTCTTGACCGATCGTTCCTCAAAACGCTACGGTCGTGGCATGGGCAGGCGAAGGGCGTTCGACGAAGACGAGGTGGTGCACGCCGCCGTGGAGCTGTTCGGTGGCCGCGCGTACGACGGGGTGTCCGTCGACGACCTCGTCACCCACCTCGGCGTGCACCGCAACAGCCTGTACAAGACGTTCGGCAGCAAGCGCGGCCTCTACCTGGCCGCCCTGCGCCGCCACGTCGCCGACGACGTCCGTCCCCTGTGCGACGCGCTCGCCGCGGCGGCGGACGCCGCGGCCGCGCTGCGGCTGGTCACGGCGGCCGACCTCGGCCTGCTGCTGCTCGCGGCGGTCGAACGGGCCCCGGCCGACGAGGAGGTCGCCGCCGAGGTGGCCACCGCGCTGGCCGCCGTCGACCGGGCGATCGCCGGCGCGCTCGGCGTTCCCGCCGAGCTGGCCACCGCCCTCACCGCCGCCGCGCTGGGCATCCGCCTGCGCGGCAACCCCGCCGGTGCCGGCGCCGAGCTGGCCCGGCACCTCGATCCCCTTGGCTGAAAGGAAAACCGACATGGCAGTGGTCCGCATCGACGGCGAGGAGCTCGTCGTCGTGCTGGAAGGCCTCGACAAGCTCTGGGCCTTCAAGAGCAGCCTGACCATCCCGCTGGCCAACGTCCGCGGCGCCACCGCCGACCCCGGCATCGCCGCCGACCCCAAGGGGATCCGCGCGCCGGGCGCCCACGTGCCCGGCGTGATCACGGCGGGCACGTTCCACCAAGACGGCGAGAAGATCTTCTGGGACGTCCGGGACCCGGCGAAGGCCGTCGTGATCGAACTCGCCGACGAGCGTTACACCCGCGTGGTCGTCCAGGTCGAGGACCCCCGCGCGACCGTCGCGCTGGTCGAGAAAGCACTGCGGTGAAAGAGCTGCTCCCCCTCCCCGCCGCGATCGTGGCGGTGCTGGCCCTGGTGACCGCCACCCCGGCCGAAGCGGCACCCTGCCCCGTGCCCGCCGCCGACCGCGAGATCGTCTTCACCGTCGACGGGACCGCGACGTACGGCACCCTCCACGTTCCCGCACACCGGGCCGGGCAACGGTTGCGCGCCGCGCTGCTGCTGCCGGGCAGCGGCCCCACCGACCGCAACGGCAGCCAGCCGCCCGCGGCCCAGAACACCCTGGCGCTGGTGGCCGGCGCGCTCGGCACCGACCGGGTCGCCACGCTGCGGTTCGACAAGTACGGCACCGGCAGGACCGGGCTCGGCGCCTACCGCGACCACCCCGAAACCCTCGACTACCCCGCGTTCGTCCGGCAGGCCGAGGCCGCCTACGAGACGTTGCGGGACCAGCCGGAGACCGACCCGGGCGCGCTGATGGTCGTCGGGCACAGTGAGGGCGGGATGACCGCGCTGCTGCTCGGCGGCACGGTCCAGCCGCGCCCGGCCGGCGTGGGACTGCTGCAACCGCAGGCGATCCGCCTGCTGGACCTGGTCGCGCTGCAACTGCACACCCAGGTCGCCGAAGCGGCCCGGCAGGGACAGCTCGCCCCGGAGCGGCAAAGCGCGATCGACACGGCGATCGACGCCGCCGTCACCGCCCTGCGCGCCCACCGGCCGGTCGACACCACCGGCCTGCCGCCCGCCCTGGCTCAGCTCTTCCAGGCTTTGCAAGGCCCGAGCGCCCGGTTCGTGGACAGCGACGACGCCGTCTACCCGCCGGACGCCGCCGCGGCCCTGCGGCCGGGGACCGGGGTACTGCTGACCTGCGGCACGAACGACGCCCAGGTCCCCTGCGCCACAACGGATGCCCTGACCGCCGCACTGCGCCGCGCCCACACCGGCGGACCGGGCCGGGTGTCACTGTCCGGAGCGGACCACCTGCTGCACGACGCCGATCACCCGGACACACTGGCCCCGGCCGTGCTCGAAGCCCTGCACCGGTTCGCCGGGGTCTCCCACGGGCTCAACAGGTGACGAAAGCCCTTCTGGTGCAGTGCCAAGGCCCGTGGCCGGCGTGCCGGTCGCGTGCTGCGCTGAGGGCATGAGTACGACGCTTGACCAGCCCCCGCTCACCAGCCCGAACCCAAACCGCCACCCAACCGGCGCGCCTTGGTCGTTCTCGCCGTGCTGGTGGTGATCGCGACCGTCACCGCCGTCGCGATAGCGGTGCTCTCCGGCGGCGAGCCGCGATCCTCGCCGGGTAACCCGCCCTCCGCCGGGCCGACCGTCACCGTTCCGTCGACGGTGCGGCCGCCGACGGTGGGGCCGTCGACGGGCTCCGCGTCGTCGACGCCGAGCCGGCCGGCCGAGCCGGGTGAGCCCGGCACCCCGGTGCTCGCCGACGGCCGGTACCCGGCCTACCTGACCGCGATCGACACCGGTGCCCGCACTCTCACCTTCGACGTCATCCAGTTCCTGACCGGAGAGGAGGCGACCAAGGCGTTCCAGCGTGACCACCCAGGAGCCGAGGGACCACCGAACGGCTACTACATCCTCAACGTGAACCCACGGCTGCGCACGCTGCCGGTTCGTCGGGACGTCCCCGTGGAGGTCCTGTGGCTGAAGGGCAACCCCGAGCCCGAAACGATCACCTTCGAGCAGCTCCCGGACTACTTCGCCCACGACCTGGTCGAGGACCGGAACCTCTGGTACGACCCGTTCTGGCTGACGGTGCGAGCAGGCCACATCGACGCCGTCGCCGAGCAGTTCATCCCGTAGCCGCCCTCGACGGCGGCCCGACGTTGCTCGTCCTCGAACCGGTGGCGGATTTCGACGATTCGGCCGTCGACATCGAGTTCCTGCACCGGTTCGCCGGGCGCTGACCGGTCACCGGAAGTCGCGCGAGGGCCCGGTCCGCAGGGAAAGCTCGAGCGTTTCGAGGCGGTCGGCGACGAGCGTGACGACCCCTTCGGCGGCCTGCACCCGCCCGCGGACCAGCAGCGCGGCACTCGTGCGGGCGACCAGCCGCTGCCGGTGCCACAAGCCCTGTGAGACGACGACGTTGGCCATGCCGGTCTCGTCTTCGAGGTTGAGGAAGGTGACCCCGCCGGCGGTCGCCGGCCGCTGCCGATGGGTGACCGCGCCGCCGACCCACACGCGCGTGCCGTCCTCGGCTCGCATGAGCTCGGCGACCGGGATCGCCCCGCGCTGGGCCAGCAGCTCGCGCAGGTACTCCACCGGGTGGCTGTCCGGGGAGACGCTGGTGGCCCACAGGTCGGCGGCGGTCACCTCCAGCCGCGTCATCCCGGGCAGCGCCGGGGCGTCGAGGCCGGGGGCCAGGCCGGGCAGGTGGCCGGGCCGGGTCGCCGCGGCCGCGCCGGCGGCCCACAGGTCCTGGCGCCGGTCGCCGCCGAACCCGCTGAACGCGCCCGCCGTGGCCAGCGCTTCGGCGGCATTCTTCTTCAGCTGCACCCGGCGGGTCAGGTCGCCGATGCTCGCGTACGGGCCGTGGGCTTCGCGTTCGGCGACGATCTCCCCGGCGAGGTCGTCGCCGAGGTGGCGGACCGCGGCGAGGCCGAGCCGGAGCGCGACGCCGCCGGTGCTGCCGGCGTCCGGTTCGAGGGTGGCGCCGGCGAGGCTGGTGTTGATGTCGGGTTCGCGGACGTGCACGCCGTGCCGCCGGGCGTCGGCGACCAGGGACTGCGGGCTGTAGAAACCCATCGGCTGGGCGCGCAGCAGCCCGGCGCAGAACGCGGCCGGGTAGTAGCGCTTGAACCACGCCGACGCGTACACGAGCAGAGCGAAGGACATCGAGTGCGCTTCGGGGAAGCCGTAACCGGAGAAGGCGTGGATCTGCTCGAAGATCCGGGTGGCGAGCTCGCGGTCGAGGCCGTTGGCTTCGCAGCCGCGGAAGAACCGCGCCATCAGGGCCTTCATCTTCGCGCTGGACCGCTTGGCGCCCATGGCGCGGCGCAGCTGGTCGGCCTCGGCGGCGGTGAACGAAGCGACGTCGACCGCCATCTGCATCACCTGTTCCTGGAACAGCGGCACGCCGAGCGTTCGGTCCAGCGACGCGGCCAGCAGCGGGTGTGCGTGCTGCCACTCCTCGTCACCGCGGCGGCGGCGGATGTAGGGGTGCACCGAGCCGCCCTGGATCGGGCCGGGCCGGATCAGCGCGACCTCGACGACGAGGTCGTAGAACTCCCGTGGCCGCAGCCTCGGCAGGGTGGCCAGCTGAGCGCGGGATTCCACCTGGAACACGCCGACCGCGTCGGCTTCGCAGAGCATGTCGTACACCGCCGGATCGGCGAGGTCGAGCTTTCCGATGTCCACTCCTGCGCCGTGGTGTTCGGCGACGAGGTCGATCATGTGGTGCAGGGCCGAGAGCATGCCGAGGCCGAGCAGGTCGAACTTGACCAGCCCGACGGCGGCGCAGTCGTCCTTGTCCCACTGCAGGACGCTGCGGCCGGCCATGGTCGCCCACTCGACCGGGACGATCTCCGACACCGGCTGCTTCGAGATCACCATGCCGCCGGAGTGGATGCCGAGGTGGCGCGGGAAGTCCTCGATCCGGGCGGCCAGGTCGAGCACGTCGTCCGGAATCGCCCCGGCCGCCTGCTGCTTCGTCGCGGCGACCCCGCCCCAGCGGTCCACGAGCTTGCCGTAGGCGTCCTGCTGCCCGGGGCTGTGGCCGAGCGCCTTCGCGGCGTCGCGGATGGCCGAGGGCGCCCGGTAGGTGATCACGTTGGCGACCTGCGCGGCGTGGAACCGGCCGTGCTTGTCGTAGACGTACTGGATGGCCTCCTCGCGGCGGCCGGATTCGATGTCGACGTCGATGTCCGGCGGGCCGTCGCGCTCCGGCGCGAGGAACCGCTCGAACAGCAGGTTCCACTTCACCGGGTCGGCGTGGCAGATCTCCAGCGCGTAGCAGACCGCGGAGTTCGCGGCCGAGCCACGGCCCTGGCAGAGGATGTCCGCGTCCCGGCAGAACCGGACGATGTCCCAGACGACGAGGAAGTAGCCGGGGAAGCCCAGCTTGTCGATGACGGCGAGTTCGTGGTCGAGCTGGGCGTAGGCCTTCGGGCTCTCCTCGCGCCGGCCGTAGCGCTTCGCCGCGCCCTGCCAGGTCAGCTCGGTCAGGAACGACATCTCGTCGTGTCCGGCCGGGACGGGGAACGGCGGCAGGTCCGGCGCGACGAGGTTCAGGTCGAACGCCACTTCGACGCCCAGGACGGCCGCCCGGCCGACGGCACCGGGGTACCGGCGCTCGAAGCGGCGCCGCTGCTCCATCCCGGAGCGCAGGAACGCCTGCCCCGACGGCGGCCGCCACCCTTCGAGGTCCTCGGCCGACCGCCGGGCCCGGACGGCGGCGAGCACGTCCGCCACGGCGGCGTCTTCGGGGCGGGCGTAGTGCACGTTGTTCGACACGACAGTCGGCAGCCGGAGCTCCTTGGCCAGCCCGTCGAGGAGGTCGTTGGCGGCGTCGTCCCGCGGCAGCCGGTGGTCGATCAGCTCGACGGCGACGTGCGACCGCCCGAACCGGTCCACCAGCCGCGCCAGCTCGGCACGCGCGGCGGCCGGGCCGTGCCGCGCGAGCGCCTGCCGGACGGCGCCCTTCCGGCAGCCGGTGAGCACGACGACGTGCCCGGCCAGCTCGTCGGCGAGCTCGTCGAAGTCGTAGACGGGCCGCCCCTTCTCGCCGCCGGCGAGCTGGGCGCGGGAGATGACGCGGCACAGGCGGTGGTAGCCGGTCTGCTGCCGGGCGAGCACGAGCAGGTGCGAGCCGGCGGGGTCGGGCACGCCGGCCTGCGGCGCGGGCAGCCCGAGCGACAGCTCGGCCCCGAACCCGACCCGCACCCCGAGTTCCCGCGCGGCGTCGTTGAACCGCACGGCGCCGTACACGCCGTCGTGGTCGGTGAGGACGAGCGCGTCGAGCTCGAGCCGCGCGGCCTCCTCGACGAGGGTCTCGGGGTGGCTCGCGCCGTCGAGGAAGCTGAAGTTCGAGTGGACGTGCAGCTCGGCGTAGGGCGCCCGGATCCGGTCGCCACCGTCATCCCGCCCACGCCGGTTCCGCAGGTCTGCGGGCGCCCCGGCGTAGCCTTCGCGCTTGCGCGACCACGCCGGGGCGTCGTTGCCGTCCCCGGGAACGGGTGCCCGCCCGGAGGCGATCCGCTCCACTTCGGACCACGGCACGCTCGGGTTGTTGAACGCCACTGCCTGCTCCCACCGCTTTCGCTGTGGGGAAGCCAGCGACCACTGTTCGAACACCTGAACGATCAGGTGGTCCGATCCTGCGGTGCGAAGACGCCCGGTGTCAACTGTGGACTGATCGAAGTCGGCTCGGTCACAGCGACGCGGCCCGCGCACCGCCGGGTGGTGCCGGAAGTTACCTGCTTGGTCAGGTTCCGCTGGGAGTTCCCGGTGCCTGCCGGTGTCTCGCCCCGCGATCGCCACCCGGCCGGAAGTGGTGACCGGCTGCCGCCGCTCCGGGGGTGGCAGCGCGCAGCCGGTCACCGGTCATCGACCGGCCGGGGCGCTCCCCACGCTCGCCCCGGCCGGTCCTCCCCCCGCCGCGTCGCTCCCCCCTCGCGACGCGCTCGGCAACTTCGCCCGCTCACGCCGGGTGTGTCGCCGGAACCATTTCTAGCCCGGCGCGGTTGTTCTGTGTCGGTCCCCGGGCTCCGAACACCATCGCCCGAACAACGGCGGCAGGGCTCGGGTGGTGACCGTCCGTGTCTGGTCGGCGGCCGGCCCGGCTACCGCTGTCCCCGGTCAGGGCGCAGGACGAAGTCGTAGGTGAGCGTGCGGTAGGGCCGGTCCAGGCCGCGGGCGTGGTGGTCTTCGTGGCGGGTCGTCGTCTTCACCGCCTCGGCCGGAACGGCTCCTTCGACGGTGCTCTCGACCAGCGGGTCGCCGTCGAAGTAGAGCTGGGTGGTCAGTGGCAGGCACCCCTCGGCGCTGACGATCGAGTGGATGTGCCGGGGGCGGAGGCCTTCCAGCCGCAGGGCTTGCGTCAACGTCGCCAGCGGGCTCTCCGTGGCGAGACCGAAGGTTTCGAGGCCGGGCATGACCGTGCGGAACTCGTAGTGACCGTCGCCGTCGGCGATGATCCTCGCCCGGAGGTTGTCGGCGGGGATGCCGGTGGAGTCGTTGGGGATGTGCAGGGGTTCGAAATCGCCGGTGTCCATGCCGGAGTAGACGTTGCGGGCGTCGATCTGCCAGATCTCGAGCGCCGCGCCGGGCAGCGGGTCCCCCGCGGTGGTGCGCACCGTCCCGGACACGATGAGCGGCTCGCCGGGTTCGTCGGGCCGCATGGGCAGCACGGCGGGGCTGTGCAGGACGGGCGCTCCGGGCCGGTGGGCGGGGCCTTCCATCTCCCAGTGACTCGCGCCGTCCTTCTCCGGGTGGGCGTAGGTCGCGCCCGCGGTGGCCTTCAGGACGGTCTTGTAGAACAGGATGCTCGCCGACGGCAGCTCACCGGCGTCGGCCACCCGCTGCAGCCAGCCGATGGCGCCGAGCAGTTCGTCGAGCGTGACCTGGTGTTTGAGGATGACGTCGTCGACAGCGCGGCGCAGGTCGGCGAACACGACCCGCAGCCGTGCCCCAGGCTCGTTCACGTGAGGGCTCCTTTCAACCCCGCCGGATACCGGCGGTGAGCTTTTCCCAGTTCCGGAACGCGATGAGCTCCTGGTCGGCCCGGCCGATCGGTGCACTGTCCACAAAGGCCCGGGCGGACCCGGCGCGCTCTCGGTTGAACGGGTGGTCGGAGGCGTACATGATCCGCTCCGCCCCCACCGTTTCGATGCTCCACCGCAGGTACTTGTGGCTGGAGATGCCGCCGGGGGTGATGAAGACGTTGGTGCGGAAGTACTCCGCGACCGGCCACCGGAGGCCGGCGAGCTCGTCCACGGCGGCGACGCGGTCGAGGTAGAACAACACGACTTCGCCCCAGTGCCCCAGGATGACCTGCAGGCCGGGGAACCGGTCGAAGACACCCGCGAGGATCATCCGGAGGACGGTCAGGCCGGCGTCGTAGTGCCAGCCGAACGTGCCGGTGGCCAGCATGCTGTCCACCGGCTCGCCGAAACCGCGGTAGTACGCGTCGTCGACGGCCGGGACGGGCGCGCGCGGGTGCAGGTACACCGGAGCGCGCAGGTCTTCGGCGGCTTCGTAGATGTCCCAGAACTCGGGCGCGTCCAGGGCCCGGCCGCCGGAGTGCGCGTTCACCAGCGTCCCGGTGAACCCGAGTTCGGTGACCGCGCGCCGCAGTTCGCCCGCCGCGGCGGCCGGCGCCGGGGTCGCCAGCGTCGCGAACCCCTGCAGGCGCCCGGGATGGCGCCGGACCGCTTCCGCGAGGCCGTCGTTCACGGCCACCTGCAGCGCGACCGCCTCGGCGGCGGGCAGGTTCTGCAGGCCGGGAGTCGTGAGGGACAACACCGCCGTGTCGATCCCGGCGTCGTCCATGGCCGCGATCCGCCCCTCGCCGACGTCGAGCAGCGCGGGAGTGGCTTCCCCCGCGAGAGCCCGCTTCATCATCGGCTCGGCCAGCTGCGGGTCGTGCCGCTTCCAGGCCGCGGCCACCTCGGCGGTGACGAAGTGCTCCTCCAGTGCGTACAACCGCATCGCGGATCAGTTCCGGACGGTCTTGAGCGCGCCGGCCCAGGCTTCGAGCTGGTCGAACAGGATCGTGGCGGCGTGGTCGTGCGCGGCCGCGGGGGTGAAGGTGGCGAAGTTCCGGAAGTCGTCGAGCAGGGAAAAGGACAGCTGCTGCCGGACGTGGGCGAGCTGCAGTTCGCTGCAGATCGCGCGCAGGTGCTCGATGGCGCGGGCGCCGCCGAGCGAGCCGTAGGAGACGAAGGCGGCGGCCTTGTTGTTCCACTCGGCGTAGAGGTAGTCCATGGCGTTCTTCAGCACCGCGGACGTGGAGTGGTTGTACTCGGGGGTGACGAAGACGAAGCCGTCGAACTTCGCGATGGTGGCGGCCCAGGCTTTGGTGTGTTCCCCGGCGTACTTGCCGGCGCTGGCGGGGATGGGCTCGTCCAGGTGCGGCAGCGGGTGGTCGAGCAGGTCGACCAGCTCGTAGCCGGCGCCGGTGCGTTCCTTTGCCTTGGTCATGACCCAGTCGGCCACGGCTTCGCCGTTGCGGCCGGGACGGGTGCTGCCGAGGACGACGGCGAGCTTCAGATCGCTCACGGGTGGCTCCTCCAACTCTTCGGGACTTGAATCTTCAAGTCAAACTAGCGCTTCTGACTTGAAGATTCAAGTACGATCTCCCCAGTACACTCCCCGCATGCCTGCTCCGAAGGACCCCGAGGCGGCCGAGCCGCGCTGGCTCACCGACGACCAGCTGGCAGCGTGGCGCGGATTCATGAAACTGCTCCAGCGGCTGCCCGCGGCTTTGGAAGTGCAGCTCCAGCAGGACTCGAAGCTCAGCTTGATCGAGTACTACGTCCTGGCGCACCTGTCTGACCAGCCGGGGCGCCGCCTGCGGATGAGCGAGCTCGCCCTCCTGGCCAACACGGAACTGTCCCGCCTTTCCCACCTGATCCGCCGGCTGGAGAACCGCGGCCTGGTGTTTCGCGAGCCGGACCCCGCGAACGGGCGCTACACGCGAGCCGTGCTGACCGAAGCGGGGCACGCCTACCTCGTCGGCGCGGCGCCCGCCCACGTGGCGCGGGTACTCGAGCTGTTCGTCGACGTTCTCGGCGCGAACGAGCTGCGGACGCTGCACCGGATCTCCGGGAAGGTGCTCGACCGCATCGACCGCGAGCTCGACCGGCCCGCGGTCTCGGAGTGACCGGGAGCTGCCCGGCGGGCGCTAGTCGTAACAGCCCTCCACCGTCCACTGTGGATCGTCTCCGACGGTGGCGCTGATCAGCAGCGCGATGTCGCCGTCGTCCGCGGTGTCGCCCTCCAGCACCACCTGGACGCGGGCGAGGGGACGCTCGCCGCGGCGGCCGGCGAGGGCCGGGTGCACCACCCACGGGCCTGCCGAACCGATGACCCGGCGCGGCGGTCCCCCTTCGACGGCGACCGTCGACGGCGGGTAGCCGAGTTCGCCGCGCTCCGTGCAGCGCACGACGTCGCCGACCGCGTCGAGCACCTCGGCCGGCACCGGGTGGGGCGGCACGACCGTCGGGGAGGGTGCGGGCAGGCGGCCCGGCCACGGCCGGTCGGCGGCGAGCGGACGGCGGGGCTCGCCCCACGGGATGAGCCGGACGCGTTCGGCCGGGCCGCGGCCGCCGTCCAGCAGCGGGGTGACCACCGCGTCCGGGCCCAGCAGGCCCTGGATGCGGACCAGGGCGCGGGCGGCGCGTTCGGCGGCGTCGGCGTCGCGGCCCACCGAGCCGAGCTGCAGCTGCAGCGCCTGGCCGCCGACGACCTCTTCGGGGTCGAGGCGCAGCCGGACGATGCCGGCGGTGGGCCGGT
The DNA here is from genome assembly GCF_053601335.1 of Amycolatopsis sp. NPDC004747. NCBI lineage: Bacteria > Bacillati > Actinomycetota > Actinomycetes > Pseudonocardiales > Pseudonocardiaceae > Amycolatopsis > Amycolatopsis sp. NPDC004747. The sequence goes on from NZ_JBSGBQ010000025.1 coordinate 95,929, forward strand.
CCCGCGCGGTGAGCCAGCCTTCGCACTGCCACCGCACGCGGTCGGCCGTCGAACGGGCGGTGAGGGGCTCGGCACAGCGCCAGACGCGCACGCGTTCTTCGCCGGCTTCGGTGACGGCGACGATGGCCAGGCGCGTGCAGGCGAGGCCGTGGTTCGCCAGCCCGGCGAAGAAGCGCTCGCCGAGGGTCTTCGCGACGAAGGCGGCTTCGTCGATCCTTCTCAGCGGCTCGTCGAAGGTTTCGGTGACGGCGAGGTCCGGCGGCAGGGCGCGGCGCAGCGGCGGGCGTTCGGAGAGGCCGCGGGCGAGGCGGTGCGCGGCGACGGCGTCCTTCGGGAAGCGGCCGGCGACGTCGCGTTCGGCCAGCGCGGCGAACGCGCCGAGGGTGCGCAGCCCGAGCCGTTTGAGCAGGTCGACGAGCTCCCCGCGGTCGTCACCCGGCTGGTTCAGCTCGGTGATCGGGAGCGGCGCGAGGAACGCGGCCGCCTGCCCGCGCGGCACGAGCGTCGACCGGCGGGCGGCGAGGGTGGCGGCGAACACCCCGTCGGCGACGCCCACCTGGCATTCGACCCCGGCGCGCGCGGCGACCTCGTCGATGAGCAGTTCGGCGAGGGCGGCCTCCCCGCCGAAGTAGCCGGCGGCCCCGTCGACGGGCACGGCGACCAGCCCGGGCCGCACGACCTCGACCCCGACGGCCTGCGCTTCGACGGCGGCGGCCACGGGTTCGAACAGCCGGGCATCGCGATCGGGATCGTGCTGGTGCACGACGAGCCCGGGACACCGCGACTGGGCATCCCGCCGCCGCATCCCCCGGCCGACACCGTGGTGCCGCGCGGAAGCGGAGCAGGCGACGACCCGATTGGCGGCGAAAACGGCGGCGGCCGCAGCGGGCGGCGTCCCGGCAGCGGCCCCGGCGGCGACGACGGGCCAGTCCGGGCACCACAGCACGAGCAACCGTGGCGCATCGGTCATCCGGCGGCCTGCTCCGGCCGCCGGAGTGGAAGCGTGGTGCCCACGGGAGAAGTGCGCCCGGACGGCTGCGAGGCCGCGCTCACGAGCAAGACCGGAACGAGCGTGCTCAAGCCCGAAACCCGCGGGAGCGGAGACGAAACTCGCGTGATCGGGGACGGAACTCGCGTGATCGGGGGCGGAACTCGCGGGATCATCCCGCGCCCCGGCCGGCCGCGCGGCTGCCTCGGCATGCCGCCGGGGTCACCCGGCCACCTCGGCCAGCCGCTGCCCCGCCGGCCCGGCGCCGGCGCCGGCGAGCGCTCCCTCCGGGCCCGGCAACGACAGCCGCACCGATGCCGGGCGCGCCGCCGCTCCCCGGCCGTGGCTGGTGGCCACCACGTCGCGGGTGCACAGGTGGCCGTGGCCGTCCTGGGTCAGGCCGTGCCAGCGGCGGCCCGACACCGTCAGCTCCAGGTCCGCTCCCGGCCACGCGCCCGCCGTCAGCAGCACCGTCCCCCGGTTGCGGACCCGGCCCGCCAGCCGGCGCGCCGTCTGCGGCGGCACCGAAGCCGGGCCGAGGACCACCAGGTCGAAGCCGTCCACCAGGGCCGACAGCACCGCCACCAGCTCCGCGCCCGGGTCCGGGACCAGCGCGACGCGCTCCAGGTCGACGCCGAGCTCCGCCGCCGCGGCCAGGCCCAGTCCCGGGAGGCCGGTCACCGCGGCCCACGAACCGTCGCGGGTCGCCGCCGCCAGGAGGGCCAGTACCAGCGAGGTCGCGCCGCGCACCGCGATCGTGCTCCCCCGCCGCAACCCGCCGCCGGGGAGCAGGCGGGCCAGCTCGGGCAGCACCGTCAGCAGCTGCCCGTCTTCCGGCGCCCGCAGCTGCGCCGCCGTGCGGACCCCCGGGATGGCCGTGAACGCCTCCGGCACCGCCACCGCCGCTCACCTCCAGCACCACGTACTCGTACCGGAGACGCCCACCGGGCGAACCCAGAACACTTATCGAACACTTGTTCGCATACTGCGAGACGCGGCGGCCCGCTGTCAAGCGGAGGGCCACATCCGGGGGAGGACGCCGCTGACGTACCGCACGTCGCCCGTGCGCAGCTCGTCGTCCCCCAGCGACGCGAGGCCGTGGGCGGCGAGCAGCTCGCGGACGGTGTTCCCGGTCAGCACCCAGCCACGAGCGGCCAGGTAGGGCTCCGCTTCGTTGCGTTCACCGAAGTAACGCAGCTTCGCCATGTCCGTGTCGAAGCTCTCCTCGCGCCAGCGCCCGGAGATCCGGTCCAGGCCCGCCTTCGTCCGGGCCTCGTCACCCGGCCGGGGGTTGGGCCGGCTCTCGGTGGCCACGCGGCTGCCCGGCGCGCTGAGCCCGGTGATCGTGTCGAGGAGCCGGTCCTGCGCCTCCGGTGGCAGGTAGCCGAGCAGGCCCTCGGCGCTCCACGCGGTCGGCCGGTGCGGGTCGAAGCCGGCGGCGGACAGCGCGGTGGGCCAGTCCTCGCGCAGGTCGGCCGCCACCACCCGCCGGTCGGCGGCGGGCTCGGCGCCCAGCCCGGCCAGGGTGCGGGTCTTGAACCCGAGCACCTCCGGCCGGTCGAGCTCGTACACGACGGTCCCGGCGGGCCACGGCAGCCGGTACGCGCGCGAATCCAGCCCCGCGCCCAGGATCACCGCCTGCGGGAGCGCCGACTCGCGGAAGAAGCCGTCGTAGAACCGCGTCCGCACCTTGGCCACGTCGATCCACACCTGCTCGACCAGCTCGCCGGGCGCCGCTTCGCCGCTCGCCAGCCGGGTGAGGAGGTCGACGCCGACCGCGCGGACGAGCGGCTCGGCGAAGCGGTCGTCGATGCGCGCGGGGTCCGAGCGGCCCGCCATCGCCCGCGCCGCCGCGGCCATCGTGGCGGTCGCGCCGACGCTCGACGCCAGGTCCCACGTGTCGCCGTCCTGCCTGGAAGTCACCTTGAACCGACCACCCGGCTCACGATCCACGCGTGCGTGCCCAGCTGCCGCCCCCGGGCGAACCCGAACTCCTCGAACAGCTCCACGGTGGCGGTGAACAGGAACCTCGCCGGCGCGTCCCGGCCGGCGGTCACCTCGGAGACGGCCTCGACGAGCCCGCCGCCGGCCAGCGCGATCAGGTCGAGCGCCCCGGCCAGCGCCGCCCGCGCGACGCCGTGGCCCCGGTGCTTCCTGTCGACGAAGAAGCAGGTGATCCGCCAGTCCGGCGGGGGCGGGGCGTCCTTGTCGTAGGCACGCCGGTGCTTGATGCCGGGCAGCTCTTCGGGGCTGCCGTACTGGCACCACCCCTGTGCGAGGCCGTCCTCGCCGAACACGAGCGCGGCGTGCGCCCCGCCGGTCCGGACGCGCTCCTCCTTGAGCTCGCGGCGGACCGGCCCCCGCTGGGCGCGTTCCGGGTGGAACCCGAGGCACCAGCAGCCGCCGAAGACGCCGTTGTTGCGCTCGGCGAGCTCCGTGAACGACGCCCACGTCGAGGTGTCGAGGGGCCGGACGGTGTAGGCCATTCCCGGGATTCTGCCGCACCGGGCTGTGACGCACATCGCGGTCACACCACCGTCCGCCACCTCGTCCAGGGGGTGAAGCGAGAAAAGAGGACGAAATGCGCCGGATCCTGATCGTCGGCGGCGGTTACGCCGGGTTCTACGCCGCCTGGAAGCTCGAGAAGAAGCTGCGTCGCGGGGAGGCCGAGGTCACCCTCGTCGACCCGCGGCCCTACCTCACCTACCAGCCGTTCCTGCCCGAGGTCGTGGCCGGCTCGGTCGAGGCGCGGCACGCCGCCGTGTCGCTGCGGCGGCACCTGCGCCGCACGCACGTCATCGCCGGGAAGGTGACCGCCATCGACCACGCCCACCGCGTCGTCACCGTGCAAACCGCCGACGGGGAAGCCTTCGAACGAAGCTACGACCTGATCGCCGTCACCGCCGGCGCGGTCACCCGGACCCTGCCCGTGCCCGGCATCGCCGAGCAGGCCATCGGCCTCAAGCACGTCGAAGAGGCCGTCGCGATCCGGGACCGGCTGCTCACCGCCTTCGACCGCGCCGCCGCGCTGCCCGACGGGCGCAGGCGGCGGAAGCTGCTCACCGTCACCTTCGTCGGCGGCGGCTTCTCGGGCGTCGAAGGCTTCGGCGAGCTGCTGTCGCTGGCAACGGCGTTGCTCAAGCGCTACCCGGAGCTGCACCGCGACGAACTGCGGTTCCACCTCGTCGAGGCGTCGGACCGCATCCTGCCCGAGGTCACCGACCGGCCGGGCCGCTGGGTCGTGCGGGAGCTGGAACGCCGCGGTGCCCGCGTCCACCTGAACACCCTGGTGACGTCGGCGAAGGACGGCCACGTAACGCTTTCGACCGGCGAGGGGTTCGACTCGGAGCTGATCGTCTGGACCGCGGGCAACGGCGCCAACCCCGTCGTCGGGCGGCACACCGACCTCCCGGTCGACGAACGCGGCTACCTGGTCGTGCGCCCGGACCTGCGGGTCGCGGGCGTGGCCGACGCCTGGGCGGCCGGGGACGACGCCGCGGTGCCCGACCTCGCCTCGCCGGTTCCGGGCGCGCGGACGGTCCCCAACGCCCAGCACGCCTACCGGCAGGGAAAACTGCTGGCCCGCAACATCATCGCGACGCTGCGCGGCTGGGAACCGAAGCCGTACGTGCACCACAGCCTGGGCGCCATCGCGACGCTCGGCCTCGGCCGCGGGATCTTCCAGTACCGGCGCATCGTCCTCAAAGGACTCCCGGCGTGGCTGATGCACCGCGGCTACCACGTGCTCGCCGTGCCCACCTGGAAACGCAAGGTGCGGGTGCTGGCGGGGTGGCTGACGCAGGCGCTGTTCGGCCGCGACATCCTCAGCCTGGCGTCGGTGCAGCACCCGCGAGACGCCTTCGTGGCGGCGAGCCGCACCGCTGCCGGTGCGGCCCGCCGCGAGGAGGATCAGCCCGCGAAGGGACTGGCGTCGATCGTGCAGGTCTGGCCCGCGGCCGGGAAGGTGCCCGAGACCAGGTAGTCCCGCTTGACCTTCTCGGTGCACGTGCTCGGCACGTACATCGACGAGTGCCCGTAGCCCTCGGTCACGAACACCCGCGCCCGCGCCAGTTCCGCGGCGCCGTCGCGGGCGCCGTGCACCGGGGTGGACGGGTCGTAGCGGTTGTTCAGCACGAGGATCTCCGCCGACGTCGGGCGGTTCCACGGGCCGGTGTAGCGGTCGGTGTCCTTCGCCTTCCAGAACGCGCAGCTCATCATGTCCAGCACCGCGATCCGCCCGAAGTACGGCACGCGCTGGTCTTCCGACTCGGCGTACCGGCTGTAGACCGCCGGGTCGGTCGGCACGTCGCTGTCGCTGCACTGGATGGCGTTGAACGCTTCGGTCCGGTTCGAAACGTACTGCTCGCCCTTGACAGCCGCGGTGCGCAGGGCCGGCGTGGCCGGAGCGTCGTAAAGCCGCTGCAGCAGCGCGGCGATGTCGGCCCAGCCGCGTGAGTCGGAGAGGTCGGCGGCCGCGTTGATGATCCCCGAGTACGTCCACGTCTCGCCGTCGCTGACGATCGGGGCCTGCTTGGCCCGGGCGGTGAGCGCCGCCCACTTCGCTTTCGGGTCACCCGAGGAGAACGCGCACTTCGGACCGGCTTCCGTGCACAGCCGCAGGAACTGCTCGAAGGTCTGCGCGATGCCGGTCGCGACGTCCTGGCGGGTGTCGAGCGGGACGCTCTTGCCGTTGCCGTTCTGGCCGGTCGAGTTGCCGGCGAAGTCCATGGTGCCGTCGAACACCATCGCCCGGATCCGGTCGGGGAACAGGTTCGCGTAGGTCGCCCCGAGCTGCGTCCCGTAGGAAATGCCGTGGTAGTTCAGCTTCGGGTCGCCGACCGCGCGGCGCAGCAGTTCCAGGTCACGGGCGGTGTTGGCCGTGGAGACGTGCTCCAGGATCGGGCCGGCCTTCGCCGAGCAGCGGTCGGCGAGTTCCTTCGACTTGGCGTAGAAGGCCGCGTTGCCGCTCGGGTCGCCCGGCATCTCCGGGAACGAGCCGAAGAAGTCCTGCTGCTCGGCCACGGTGTCGAAGCAGCGGACCGCCGTGCTGTTGGCGATCCCGCGCGGGTCCCACGAGACCAGGTCGAACCGCGCGCGCAGCTCGTCGGAGAACAGCCACGGCCACTTGCCGCGCTCCCGCAACCGCTGCAGGCCGGACGCGCCGGGGCCGCCGAAGTTGACGAACAGCGAACCGATCCGGTGCTTCGGGTCGGTGGCGGGCAGCTTGATGAGCGCGAGGTCGATCTTCGCGCCGGACGGCCGGTCGTAGTCCAGCGGCACGGACGCCTTGGCGCACTGGAACCCGTCGGCGCAGTCGGCCCAGCTCAGCTGCGGCGTCGGCACGCTGTCCACGGAAGCCGACGCGACCGCCGGTCCCGCCACGACGGCCATCGAGACACCGAGCGCGACGACCACGCCGCGCACGATGCCTCCCCCAGAAAATCGAGGCACGAAAAGTTCCTCTCGAAGAAGGGAAACGATCACCACCACAGACGGCCGAGGGGGTGGCGAGGTTGGCTCCGGTCGCCGAAAAAGATCACCGCGGCTGTCCGGGGGTTCCGGGCGGCGAAGCCCCGGGACGGCACTGGCGCTCGGCGGCGCGACATAGCTATAGTACTAGGAACCTAGTTAAATGGAGTTGCCGATGATCGAATTCCACCTGGACACGAGGTCCGGCCTGTCGCCGTACCAGCAGCTGGTCCAGCAGGTGCGGCACGCGCTGCGCCTCGGGTTGCTGTCCGAGGGAGACCAGCTCCCGAAGGTCAAGGACGTGGTCGCGAGCCTCGCGATCAACCCGAACACCGTGCTGAAGGCCTACCGCGAACTGGAGCACGACGGCCTGGTCTCGGCCCGCCCCGGCGTCGGCACCTTCGTGACGGCGACGCTCAACGGCGGTGCTTCGTTCGCCGCGATGGGCCCGTTGCGGCAGGACCTGCGCCGCTGGCTGGGGAAGGCCCGCAAGGCCGGCCTCGACGAAGAGAGCATCGAGGCCCTGCTGATGTCCACGTTTCGCGACTCCGCCAGAGAGGGAATAGCGTGACCGTCCTGAAGGCCCAGGGACTGGGCAAGAACTACAAGCGCAAGCAGGCGCTCACCGGCTGCACACTGGAGATCGAAGCCGGCCACGTCACCGGGCTCGTCGGGCCCAACGGGGCGGGCAAGTCGACGCTGCTGAACATCGCGGCCGGCATGCTGGAGCCGACGACCGGCACGATCGAGGTGTGCGGCGGGGTACCGGGCAGCGGCCCGGCACAGCTGGCCAAGGTCGGCTACGTCGCCCAGAACACGCCGGTCTACAGTGGACTGTCCATCGAGGACCACCTGCGGCTCGGCGCCCACCTCAACCCGCGCTGGGACGCCTCGCTCGCCGAAAAGCGCATCGAACGGCTCGGGCTGGACCCGAAGCAGCACGCGGGCAAGCTGTCGGGCGGCCAGCGCGCGCAGCTGGCGCTCACGATCGGCATCGCCAAGCGCCCCGAACTGCTGCTGCTCGACGAGCCGGTCGCGGCACTGGACCCGCTGGCCCGCCGGGAGTTCCTGCAGGACCTGATGGAGGCCGTCGCCGAGCACGGGCTGTCGGTCGTGATGTCCTCGCACCTGGTCAACGACCTGGAGCGGGTCTGCGACCACCTCGTCGTCCTGGTGGCTTCGCAGGTCCGGGTGATCGGCGAGGTGGAGACGCTGCTCGCCACCCACCACCGGCTGTCCGGTCCGCGCCGCGACCTCGACACGCTGCCGGCGGACCAGCACGTCGTCTCGGCCAAGCACACCGACCGCCAGACCACCGTGCTCGTCCGCACCGAAGCGCCGATCCTCGATCCCGCGTGGACGGTCGGGCAGATCGGGCTGGAGGACCTCGTCCTCGAGTACATGAGCAACCCCACCGCCGCCCGCCCCGCCCTGGAGGTCCTCCGATGACCTGGCTGACCTGGCGCCAGTTCCGCACCCCGGCGTTGTCGATGCTCGCCGGCCTGGCCGCGATCGCCGTCGTGCTCGCGATCACCGGGCCGGAACTGGTCGGTCGCACGGACTTCTCCGATCAGGACGCCCTCTTCGGCGGCACCATCCTGGTGCTGTACCTGCTGCCCGCGGTGATCGGCGTGTTCTGGGGCGTCCCGATGATCACCCGCGAGCTGGAGAGCGGCACGCACAGCCTGGTGTGGAACCAGACCGTCACGCGGAAGCGGTGGCTCACCACCAAGCTCGGGTTCGGCCTCCTCGCCGCGATGCTCGCCGCCGCGGTGCTGAGCACGGCGGTCTCCTGGTGGGCGAGCCCGATCGACGCGCTCTCCGCGGTCCAGACCGACCGCGGGATGCTCGCGCGCATCTCGCCGGTGGTGTTCGCCGCGCGTGGGATCGCCCCGATCGGCTACGCCGCTTTCGCGCTCGTCCTCGGCGTCGCGGTGGGCATGGTGCTGCGGCGGACGGTGGCCGCGATGGCCGTCACCGTCGTCGCGCTCGCCGCGGTGCTGCTCGCGGTCCCGCTGCTGGTGCGCCCGTACTTGGTGCCGCCGCAGACCGAGACCGTCGCGATCACGCCCGAGAACATCACGAACATCACCGGCAACGACAAGCAGGGGATCACCGAGATCGGCGTGCGGAAGCCGGCCGGGGCGTGGGAGCTGGCGAACGAAACCATCGACCCGTCCGGGAACGTGGTCACCTCGATGCCGGACTTCCTGCAGGCCTGCTCGCCGCGGCCGGGGGCCGCCCCGCCGGAGCGCGGTGACATCCAGGCGTGCGTGGCCCGCCTGGGCGCGCACGGCTACCACCAGCGCGTGACCTACCAGCCGGGCTCGCGGTTCTGGCCGCTGCAGTGGCTCGAACTCGCGCTCTACCTCGCGCTGACCGCCCTGCTCACCTGGTTCTGCTTCCGCCGTCTCCGCCACCTGTCCTGACGATTCCGACTGGGGGAATCATGCGCACACTCGCGGTAGCCACCGCTCTCACCGTTGCTCTGTCGGCACCCGCTTCGGCGGCCACGACACCGTACCTGCCCCGCCCGACCGGGCACTCGCCCGTCGGTGTCACCTCACTGTCCCTGAAGGACACTTCGCGCGCCGACCCGTGGGTGCCCACGGTGCCCTACCGGGAGCTGATGGTCTCGCTCTTCTACCCGGCGACCTCGGGAGGAGGCCCGAAGAAGCAGTACATGACCCCGCTCGAGTCCCAGCGCAACCTCGAGCGGCAGAACATCCCGGGCCTGCCGCTGGACGTCTTCAGCACGGTCCGGACGAACGCCGTCGTCGACGCGAAGCCGGCCGGGCGGTGGCACAGCCTGCCGCTGGTCGTGCTGTCCCCGGGCTGGACCCAGCCGCGGGCGACGCTCACCGCGCTGGCCGAGGACCTCGCCAGCCGCGGGTACGCCGTGGCGGCGATCGACCACACCTACGAAAACCGCGCCACCACCTTCCCCGACGGCCACGTCACCGGCTGCGCCGCCTGCGAGGTCGACGACCAGCCCGGCTTCTGGGAGAAGTTCGCGCAGGTCCGCACCAAGGACACTTCGTTCGTGCTCGACGAGCTGCTGCGCTCGCGGTGGGGCGCGCTGATCGACCCGCAGCGGATCGGCATGACCGGGCACTCCGCGGGTGGCGCGATCACCACCCAGGCGATGCTGGCCGACCCGCGGATCCGGGCGGGCGCCGACCTCGACGGCAGCGTGCACGTCCCGATCCCGGCGTCCGGGCTGTCCCGCCCGTTCATGTTCGTGGGCAGCATGGACAACTACACGCCGGGCGCACCGGGGCCGTACGACGACTGGGAAACCGACTGGACGCACCTGACCGGCTGGAAGCGCTGGATCATGGTGTCGGGCACGGTCCACCCGTCGTTCACCGACCTCGGCGTGCTCGCCGACCAGCTGGGCGTCGACATCGGCGACACGATCGACCCGTACCGCGCGCTGGCCGTCACCCGGACCTACGTAAGCGCTTTCTTCGACCAGCACCTGCGCTGCCGCCCGCAGCCGCTGCTGGCCGCGCCCTCGCCCGCTTACCCGGAAGTGACGTTCATCGGATGAGAATCAAGAGCATCGTGGTCACCACTGCCCTCACGCTCGCGCTGACGTCACCGGCCGCGTCGGCGGCCCCGGCGCTCACCCTGGCCGAACCGACCGGCGACCGGCCGGTGGGCACGACATCGCCACCGGACCTCCCGGTGTCCCTGTTCTACCCCGCCGTTTCCGCGAACGGCCCGAAGTCGCACTTCATGACCGAAGCCGAGGCGAAAGCCGTCCTCGACCAGGAGGGCATCACCGGCGTGGCGCCCTCGGTCCTGGCCGGCATCCGCACGGATTCGGTGCTCGACGCCCCGCCGGCCGGGCACCACCTGCCGCTGGTCGTCCTCGACCCGGGGGCCCGGCGGCCACGCGGCGAACTCACGTCGCTGGCGCAGGACCTGGCGAGCCACGGCACGCTCGTCGCCGTGGCCGCCCGGGCCGGCGAAGACGTGGCCGTCCCGGCCGTGCTGGACTCGCTGCTCCGGTCGAAGTGGGCGGCGCTGATCGATCCGGCCCGGATCGGCCTGGCCGGGACCGCCGGTGTGCCGGCCGCGCTGGCGGCCGACCCGCGGCTCAAGGCCGGGGCGACCATCGACGGCCCGGCGGACGACCCGCTGCCCGCCGCGCTCGACCGGCCGGTCCTGTTCCTGGGCCGGGCGAACGCCCCAGGCGACGACACCTGGAAGCAGCTCACGGGCTGGCAGCGCCGGTTCACCGTGGCCGGGACGCAGCACCCGTCGTTCACCGACCTCGGCCTGGTCGGCGAACAGCTCGGCATCGACTTCGGCGCGACCACCCCGGCCGTGCGCGGGCAGGCGATCACCGCCGCGTACGTCCGGGCGTTCTTCGACCAGCACCTGCGCGGGCGGCCGCAGCCACTGCTGGACCAGCCGTCCGCCCGGTACCCGGAGGTGGCCTTGACCCGGACGTCGACGCCGTACCTGCCCGCCCCGACCGGCGACCGGCCGGTGGGCAGCACCGCGGTGTACTTGAAGGACACTTCGCGCCCGGATCCGTGGGTGCCGTCGGTCCCCTACCGGGAGCTGATGGTCACGCTCTTCTACCCGGCCGCGTCGGCGAAGGGACCGAAGTCGCAGTACCTGACGCCGGCCGAGTCGGCGGCGTTGCTGGCGGGCAGCGGCCTCGACGTGCCACCCGGCACGCTCGCCGGGACCGTGACCAACTCCGTCGACGGCGCCCGCCCGGCGGGCCGCGGCCTGCCGCTGATCGTGCTCTCGCCCGGCTACACCAAGCCCCGCGCCACGCTGAGCGCGCTGGCCGAGGACCTCGCCAGCCACGGGTACGCCGTCGCGCTGGTCGGCCACACCTACGAAAACGCCGGCCAGAGCTTCCCGGACGGCCGCTTCGCCGGGTGCGCCTCCTGCGAAGTCCCGCACGACGACGCTTTCTGGGAGAAACTGGAACGGGGCCGGGCCACCGACGTGTCGTTCGTGCTGGACTCGCTGCTCCGCTCCCGCCCCGGCCTGATCGACCCGGAGCGGGTCGGCGTGGCCGGGCACTCCATCGGCGGCGCGAGCACCCTGCCGGCGATGGTCGCCGACAGCCGGCTCAAGGCCGGGATGAACATCGACGGCACGACCCACGTCCCGCTGACCGGGCTGTCCCGGCCGTTCATGTTCCTCGGCCACCAGCTCGGGGCCACCGCGTGCGTGCCGGGCGACCCGACGTGGGAGCGGGACTGGCCGCAGCTCACCGGCTGGAAGCGCTGGGCGGACGTGCGGGGCGCGCAGCACGCGTCCTTCACCGACGTGGGCCTGGTCGGCGACGAATTCGGCGTCGACTACGGCGCGACGACGACCGCGCTGCGGACGCAGGAGATCACGCGGACGTACGTGAACGCGTTCTTCGACCGGCACCTGCGGGGCGAGCCGCGGCCGGTGCTCGACCGGCCGGGGTATCCGGAAGTCTCCTTCTGCCACTGAACAACCGGGGAAGCGGCGCACTGGGGGTGCGCCGCTTCCCCGGTTTCCGGGGTCAGTGGTCGAGGCCGAGGAACGAGATCGCGTACGCCAGCTGGCCGGTCATCGGCAGCTGGTGCCCGACGCCGGCGATGCTGACGCCCTCCACCGTGGCCTGGGTGCTCGTGTTGCCGTACCGGGTACGCGTCCACGACGACTGCGGGTGGTCGGTGAACGCCGGGGTCTGGCTCAACCCGTTCAGGTTGGTCCACTGCTTGATCTCTTCCCCGAAGTTCGGGTACGACAGCGTCGTGTCGGTCGTGCCGTGCCACAGCTGCATCCGCGGGTAGCGGCCGGTGTAGCCGGGGTACATCGCCCGGGCCAGGTCGCCCCACTGCTGCGCGGTCTTGATCGACTTCCCGCCGGAGCAGGTGCTGTTCCACAGCGAGCCGTTCGTGGTGGCGAAGCAGCCCGCGGGCACGCCGGAGAACGCCGAGGCCGCGGCGAACACGTCGGGGTACTGGGCGGCCAGCACGTTCGTCATCATCGCCCCGGACGAGAACCCGCTGACGACGACCCGCGAGGGATCGACGTTGTAGCGGGACTTGGCCCAGGCGACCATCGACATGATCCCGGTCGAGTCGCCGCCGCCGCCCCGCCGCAACGCGTTCGGCGTCGAGACGTCGAAGCACTTCTCGCTGCGGGTCGCTTCCGGGAGCACCATGACGTACCCGTAGCGGTCGGCCGCGGTGACGTAGTCCTTGCCGTTCCAGCCGAAGATCGAGCTGGCCGAGCCGCCGCAGTAGTGCACCAGCACCAGCAGCGCCGGCTTGGCCGCGACCCGGTCGGGGACGTAGACGTACATGTTCAGGTTCGTCGGGTTGTTGCCGAAGTTCGTCACCCTGGTCAACGCCGCCGCCTGGGCGGGCGCGGCCAGACCGGTGACCATGACCACCAGTGCCAGCAGGACACCGAGCATGCGTTTCATCGCGTATCTCCTTTACGCCGCACCGAAAGCCTGAAGCACGGCGGTGTAGGCCTGCTTCTTGGCGTAGTTGCCGTCGAACAGCAGCGGGGTACTGCCGCTGCGCCAGGAGTACTTGTCGGTGACGCCCCACGTGGTGATGCTCGTGCAGCGCGAAACCGCCAGGCAGGCCCGGACGACCTGGCCGAAGGTGTTCGCCTGGGCGGTGCCGGACCCGCCGACGTCGAGTTCGGTGATGTTCACGTCGACGCCGAGCGCCGCGAACCGCTGGAGGTTGGCCTGCATCGTCGAGAGGTTCTGCCCGGCCGAGAGGTGGGCCTGGAACCCGACGCAGTCGATCGGCACGCCACGGGCCTTGAAGTCGCGCACCATGTCGTAGATGCCGTTGCTCTTGGCGTTCTGGTTGTCGGTGTTGTAGTCGTTGTAGCAGAGCTTCGCGGAACCGTCGGCCGCGCGGGCGGCGCGGAACGCCTCCTCGATGTAGCCGTTGCCGATGCGCTGCTGGAACACCGACGGGCGGCGGGTGCCGTCCTCGTTGAACGCCTCGTTGACGACGTCCCAGTAGGCGATCTTCCCGCGGTAGTGCCCGGCCACGCCGCTGATGTGGGCACGCATGGCCGCGAGCAGGTCGGAGCCGGAACCGATGCCGCTCACCCAGCCCGGCAGCTGGGCGTGCCACACCAGCGTGTGGCCGCGGACCTTCTGGCCGTGGCTCTGGGCGTGGCTGACGATGGCGTCGCCGCCGCCGAAGCGGAACGAGCCCCGCGACGGCTCGGTCGCGTCCCACTTCATTTCGTTCTCCGGGGTGACGCCGGTGAACTCGCGGTCCAGGGTGCTCGTGTACGCCGCTTCGCCGAGGTGGCCGTTGGCGACGGCGGCGGCGAACGTCTTGCCCTTCGCCGCGGCCGCCGAGCCCAGGGTTGCCGCCGCGAGCGCCTCGGTGGCCACCGCGGCGCGCGGGTTGCCGATGCTGCCCGGGACCGACCGCAGGGCGTTGTACCAGACGGCCGCCATCTTGTCGTAGCCGGTGGCGTTCGGGTGGACGCCGTCGGTGAGGTCGGCGGTGGACACCGCGCTGTGCATGTCCACCAGGTGCACGCGCTTGCCGGCGTTCACCTTGCTCTGCACGATCCCGGGCAGCGCGCTGTTGAACGTCCGCACGGCGGCGTCCCCGCTCGCCCACCCGATCGGGATGAGCTGGGCGACGAACACGTCGGCGTTCGGCGCGGCGGCGGTGAGGTGGTCGAGCAGCGTGGAGAGCCGGCCGGGCGCGCCCGCGACGTTGTAGTTCTGCAGCACGTCGTTGGTGCCGATGTGCAGCAGCACCGAGCGCGGGTTGTACGTGCGCATCCAGCCGGTGACGTTCGCGTCGATCTGGTCGATGCGCCAGCCGGGGTGCCCTTCGTGGTCGTGGTCCCACAGGCTGGCGGGCCCGTTGAACTGGGAACCGACGAAGTCGTTGGTGTAGCGGCCGGCGGCGAGGCGCTGCCACAGGCCGATCCGGTAGCCGCCGGGCACGCCGGTGCCGTGGGTGATCGAGTCGCCGAGCGGCATGATCCGCACCCCGCCGTTCGACTCCGCGTTCGCGACCCCGGCCAAGCCGGTGAACGCGATCGCCAGTGCCGCCGCCGCGGCCAGCAATCGGGTCTTCATCGCCGTCCTTTCGTCAGCAGTTCGAGTTGGTCTGGGTCAGCAGGCCGAGCCGCCAGGGCAGGCTGTTGTAGTCGCCGCCCGCGTTCGGGTTCTTGCCCTGGTAGAGGTACTGGAGCCGGCACGGGTTGACCGGCAGCGTCTGGTCGTTGCCGGAGCGGATCAGTTCGCCGTGGCTGATGTCCTTCGACCACTGCCCGGCCGGGAAGGTGACGTTGTTCGCCCGGGCGAAGGGGTTGCTTTCACTGGCGGCCAGCGGGTTCCAGGTGCCGGCGATGCTCGACGACGTCCAGGAGCGGAAGTAGCGGCGCCCGTCGCTGCCGATGGCCTCCACCAGCAGCAGGTACTGGTTCTGGCCGGCGATCTTGTAGACGTTGCTCGCCTCGAACAGGTTGTTCTTGTTCGAGTCCCGCATCGCGATCACCGTGTTGCCGAAGCCGTTCGGGAAGTTCGCCACGGTGGTCTGCGAGCGGTAGAGGTGCCCGTTGTCGTCGGAGGAGAACAGGTAGCAGTCGGCCGCGTCGCAGATGACCCACATGTCGACCCAGTAGCCGTTGCCGATGTTCTGCTTGATGATGTCCGGCATCGCACCGTAGAAGTTCTTCGGCGCGCTCCAGCCGCTGGGATTCGAGATGTCGCTGTTCGTGGAGTAGGCGGCGTTGCCGTTCTGGTAGACGAGGTACCACTTTCCCTGCGGCGCGAAGTAGAAGACCTGTGGAGCCGCCCGGTAACCGGAGCCGATCGCGGTTTTGTCCAGGTAGTGCTGGGTGGCGGAACCGGCCTGCGACCAGTCGGGGAAATTGAGGTACACCAGGTTGTAGCCCGCGGCGTTCGCGGTGCTGGCGAACACGTGGTACTTGCCGCCCGAGTAGACCACCGTCGGGTCCTTGATGCCGGCGATGTTGTGCGTGGCATCGGATTTCGGCGCGATGAGCGCCCCACTGGAACTCCACCGGAAGCTGCCCGGCAGGGCGGCCTCCGCGGCCGGGGCGTGGAGCAGGGCGGTCAGCAGCACGACGGCGACGGCGAGCACGGACCGGATCCGGGATTTCACGCAACCTCCTGGGGACAGGGAGAAGTGCACCGACGGCGGCCGAAACTTTCGCCATCGGTTTCGAAATTCGACGAATTCTCGAAACTTTCGCTATCCTGTTAGCGATAACATTCGATTGTTGCGGACAGCTTAAACCCGCACGCCGCTCATTGACAACGGTTGGATACGCAGCGCAATACGCGGCCCGGCATCACCAAGTCGGGTGAGCCGTGACACCGCCGTCGACGACCAGGTCGTGGCCGGTGATCCAGGACGCCAGCGGGGAGGCGAGGAACACGCACGCGTTGCCGACGTCGGCGGGCGTGCCCAGCCGGCCCAGCGGCGCCGCGCGGCGCCACCGCTCGACACCCTCCGGCCAGTCCCGCTCCAGGCCCTCGCGGGCGATCAGCCCCGGCGACACCGTGTTGACGCGGATCCCGCGCGGCCCGTATTCCAGTGCCGCGCCGCGGGCGTGCATCACCAGCGCCGCCTTGGCCGCGCTGTAGTGGACGTGCCCGGCCGCGGGCTGCCGGGCCTCGATCGAGGCGATGTGCGTGACGCTCCCGCCGTCGCCCATCAGCCGGGCCGCGGCCTGGGTGCAGGAGAACGCGCTGGTCAGGGTGCTGTCCAGCATGGCCCGCCAGCGGTCGGCGGTCAGCTCGCCGAGGGCTTCGACCGGCTGCGCACCGGCGTTGTTGACCAGCGCATCGAGCCGCCCGCCCCAGTCCGCGACGGCGTCGAGCAGGGCGTGGCAGGCCCGGTCGTCGGTGAGTTCGGCGGCGAACGCGCGGGCCCGCCCGCCCGCGGCTCCGATCGCCGCGACGACGTCGTCGGCGGCCCCGGGACGGCGGTGGTGCACCGCCACGGCCGCGCCCGCTTCGGCGAACCGCAGCGCGATCCCCCGGCCGATGCCGCCGGAGGCGCCGGTGACGCAGGCGGTCGTGCCGGAGAGGTCGATGGTCACCGCACCGAGCGTAGCTGCGCGGCCCGGAACCGTCGTAGGTTGTGGGCATGGCCAAGACCCGGAAGTTCGCCGAGCTGCTGCGGACGCAGATCCGCCACGAGTTCACCGCCGCCCAGCAGTACATCGCCCTGGCCGTCTGGTTCGACGCCCGCGACCTGCCACGCCTGGCCAAGCGCTTCTACCGGCAGTCGATCGAGGAGCGCAACCACGCACTGGCGATGGTCCGCTACCTGCTGGACCGCGACGAGCCGGTGGCGATCCCCGGAACGGGCGACGTCCGGAACGACTTTTCGAGCGTGCACGAGGCGATCGAGCTGGCCCTGGCCCAGGAACGCGCGGTAACCGCCGACATCGAGGCGATGGCGAAGGCCGCCCGCCTGGAAGAGGACTACCTCGGCGAGCAGTTCGTGCACTGGTTCCTCAAGGAGCAGGTGGAGGAGGTGGCCCGGATGTCCACGCTGCTGACGGTCGTCGAGCGAGCGGGCGCCAACCTGTTCGAGGTGGAGAACCACCTGTTCCGCGAGGCGGACACGGAAGAGGGAACCGCCCCGGACATGCCCCCGGTAGCAGGCGGCAAGCTCTGAGGACGGCTGCCCACCGCACTCCGAGAGGCACCCCACACCCCCAATCGATCCCACCGCCCCACCCGCCTCCCCTGCTAGACTGAAACACGTTCTAGTTCCAGCCCCACGGGGAGCACGATGACCGAAAACCCGTTTCCGATCGTCGACGGCGTACCCCCCGCCCGGGCACTCCTCGGCTCCCGCATCCGCGACCTGATCGAAGCCTCCGTCTGCGTCCGCGACGACGAAGCCGGCCTCACCGCCGCGGCCCGCCGGGTGGAAGCCATCACCGAGGCGCTTCGCGCCGCCGGCGGCGCGAAGCCGTTGCTGCTCGCCGCCCTCGAAGAGGGCGGTCACCTGAGCATCAACAACCCCCTGGAAGGGCCGGGGAACCCGCTTGCGCCACCCATGTCGTGGGTGCGCGTGGGACCGGAGTCGGTGCGCGCCGACGTCCTCCTCGGTGCCGCGCACGAAGGCCCGCCCGGGCGCGTGCACGGCGGCTGGGTGGCCGCGCTGCTGGACCACGTGGTCGGCCGCGCCACCGCCGCGGCCGGCTACCCCGGCATGACAGCGTCCCTGACGGTCGACTACCACCACGGGACGCCCTACGCGGTGCCGCTCACCGCCGAGGGGCGGCTCGTCCGCCGCGAGGGCCGCAAGCTCCACGCCACCGGCGAGCTCAAGGCGGGCGACCTCGTCTGCGCCACGGCGACCGCGATCCTGGTCCACTTCAGCGCCGACCGGTTCCCGGTGGCCACGACGTCCGCGCCGGACTAGGACGCGACCGTCGTGTGCCGGGGCGCCTCCGAGCTCGACGTCGCCATCAGGACCGCGCAGATCGGGACCGCCATCGCCAGCGCGGCGAGGACGAACACCGGGAACAGGAACGAGAACACCTCCGTGCCGGACGGGTCGGGTGCTCCGGGGTCCAGGTGCAGGCGCACCGCCGCCATGCCCGTGTAGTGCATGCCGGTGACCGCCGCGCCCATCACCAGGCCGGCCGCCAGCCGGGGCAGGAGCTTGTCCAGCCCGACCGTGAACCACAGCGCCGCGGTGGCCGCGACCACGGCGATGACCACCGACAGCACCACCAGCGTCGGGTCGTAGCCGATCGTGCCCTTGACCTGCACCGCCCACATCCCCGTGTAGTGCATGACGGCCACCGCCAGCCCGGTCAGCAGGCCGCCGAGCAGCAGCCGCCGCCACGCGAACCGGTTGCGGACGCCGAACACCAGCAGCCCGCAGAACACCGCCGCCACCGACAGCACCGCCGACAGCGCCGTGCGCAGGATGTCGTAGCGCACCGGCATGCCGGGCGTGGAAAACCCGAGCATGGCGATGAAGTGCATGACCCAGATGCCGACCCCGCCGATCGACAGCGCCGCAAGACCCAGCCAGGTCAGCCGGGCGCGCGGGCTGTCGGTGGACCGC
Source organism: Amycolatopsis sp. NPDC004747 (assembly GCF_053601335.1). Classification (NCBI taxonomy): domain Bacteria; kingdom Bacillati; phylum Actinomycetota; class Actinomycetes; order Pseudonocardiales; family Pseudonocardiaceae; genus Amycolatopsis; species Amycolatopsis sp. NPDC004747. The sequence continues at coordinate 114,463 of NZ_JBSGBQ010000025.1, forward strand.
GCCTGCAGCGTGCAGGCGAGGCCGAGGGCGCACCCCACCACCGAAGTGAGGTAGGCGAGCACGACGAGCCAGTTGCCCATCGCGAAGTCTTCGTGGTCCATGGGCATTTCCCGGGCTCCTTCAGGCTTTCCGTGATCGGGGGGCGTGGTGCTCGGCGAGCGCGTGCTCGGCCGCGGCGATGAGGGTCCGCTTCGTCGACTCCGGCGACCGCGCGTCACAGGTGACGACCTCCACCGCGGCCGGGATCTTGAGGGCCTCGCGCACCTGCTCCGGCCCGTGCTGACGGGTGTCCTGGAACTGGTTGATGGCGACCAGGAACGGCAGGCCGCGCGACTCGAAGAAGTCGATCGAGGCGAAGGAGTCCGCCAGCCGGCGCGTGTCCACCAGCACGATCGCCGCCACCGCGCCGCAGACGAGGTCGTCCCACATGAACCAGAACCGGTGCTGGCCGGGTGTGCCGAAGACGTAGAGCACCAGGTCTTCGGCGAGGGTGAGCCTGCCGAAGTCCATCGCGACCGTGGTGGCGAACTTCCCCGGCACCGCTTCGGTTTCATCGACACCGACGGCCGCCGACGTCATGAGGGCTTCGGTCCGCAGCGGGTCGATTTCCGAGACGGCACCGACGAACGTCGTCTTGCCGGCCCCGAAACCGCCGGCCACGACGATCTTCGCCGAGGTGATCCGGCCTTTGGCGGCACCGTTTCCGGGCGCACCGCTTGCGGAGACACTTTCAGAGTGCACGTAGTCCACTGAGGACCCTTTCGAGCAGGTCGTTCCGTTCGTCCCAGGAGGCGTCCGCGGTGAGCGTGTCGCGGATCGACACCTGGCCGGCGATCAGCAGGTCGCCGATGAGCACCCTGGCCACGCCGAGCGGCACGCCCAGGTGGGCGCCGACCTCGGCCACCGACCGCTGGTGCAGGCAGAACTGCGTCACCACGGCCAGGGGGTTGGTCGGGCTGAAGGGCGCCGTGCGGCCCTCCGCCGTCGTCTCCACCAGGGCTTCCACCGCCAGGTCGACCGTCGGCCGGGTGCGCCCGGCGGTCCAGGCGTAGGGGCGGGCCAGCGACGCCGTGTGCCGCCCGCCCTCGCGTCGCCGGCCTTCGGTCACCGGGCCGCCCCCGGCGCGGCCGCGGGCCGAGCCGGGGTCTCGACCACCTTCCCGACCCGGTCCACCAGCAACGTCATCTCGTAGCCCACCAACCCGATGTCGCAGCCCGGGTTGGCCAGCACCACCAGGTTCGAGCCGTCGCCGACGTTCATCAGCAGCAGGAAGCCCTGCTCCATCTCGATCACCGACTGCACCACCCGGCCCGCGGTGAACAGGTCGGCGGTGCCGAGCGCGAGGCTGGAGAGGCCGGACGCGATCGCCGAGAGCTGGTCGGCGCGGTCGCGCGGCAGGGTTTCGTTCGCCGCCACGAGCAGCCCGTCCGCCGAGACCAGCGCGGCGTGCGCGACACCGGGCACCTCCTGGGTGAACGCCGAAACCAGCCAGTTCCGGGACCTCTCGGCCACTTCCGCTCCTTCCTGCCGGGCGCTCATCGCCGCCCCGCCTCGGGCTCGCCCGCGACCCGGTGCCGGGCCGCGCGCATGCCGCTGTAGTGCCGGGAAAGGTTGTTCCGCACCGCGGCCGGGTCGCGGAAGGACTGGTCCGGCGGCTGCGGCGCACGCGGGGTGACCGAGCCGGGCGCGAGCTGCGCACCGGGCGTCCGGGTCGGCAGCCCCGAATCGGTGAGTTCGACGTCGTCGAGGGTGCCGACCGCGGCCTCCGCGGCCTGCCGGACCTGGTCGGCCGGGGTCGCCCAGGTGCCGGGCCGGGCCGGGGTCGCCGGTGCCTCGGCGAACCAGTGCGACAGCATCTGGTCGAAGATCGGCGTCGGCGGGTCCGCCACGGCCACCGGCGGCGGTTCTTCGGCGGGCCACCGCGGTTCGAGCTCGTGCCGGGCCGTGCCGTTGGCGGTGCCGTTGACCGAGCCGTTGACCGAGCCGTTGACCGCCGGGACCGGCGCGGGCGGGACGGCCCGTGGCGGCAGGTCGACCTGGATCAGCACACCCGGGACGTGCACGCTGGCGGTGATGCCGGCACTCGCGGTCCGGCTGGTCGTGGGCCGCAGCCGGACGGTGATCCCGTGCGACGCGGCCAGCCTGCTCACCACGAACAGGCCCATCCGGCGGGTGGTCTCCGGGCTGACCGAGGCCCCGGCGGCCAGCCGGGCGTTCGCCGCGTCGAGGTCTTCGCGGGTCATGCCGAGCCCGACGTCGACGACCTCGATCAGCAGGCCGCCGTCGAAGCCGCGGTCGGCGGTGAGCACCACCTGCTCCTCCGGCGGGGACGACCGGATGGCGTTCTCCAGCAGCTCGGCGAGGATGTGCACGACGTCGGCCGCGGCCTCGGACTGCACCGACCCGCGCGGCGCGTTGCCGAGCGCGACGCGCTGGTAGTCCTTGACCTCCGACGTCGCGGCCCGCAGCAGCTCGACCGTCGCGACCGGGCCGACGTCGCGGCGCACCGGCCTGCCACCCGCCAGGACCTGCAGGTTCTCGCCGTTGCGCCGCAGCCGGGTGGCGATGTGGTCGATCTGGAACAGCTCGGCCAGCCGCTGCGGGTCCTGTTCGTCGGCTTCGAGGTCCTCGATCACCGACAGCTGCAGCTCCACCAGCGACTGGCTGCGCCGGGACAGCGTCATGAACATCTCGCTGACCTGGATCCGCATCTCGGCCTGCTCGCCGACGGCGAGCCGCACCGCCTGCCGGTGCATGTCGTCGAAGGCCCGGGCGAGCTGCCCGACCTCCTCCTCGGAGTCGACCGGCAGCGGCGCGATCGTCCGCCAGTCGACGTCCTCGCCTTCGCGGATGCGTTCGATGGTGCCGGGCAGGCGGCGGCGCGCGGTGTCGAGCGCGGCGGCGTGCAGGCGGCGGATCGGGGCGACCACCGACCGGGCCACGGCGAGCGCGATGGCGAGCGCGCCGAGGAGCGAGGCGATCACCAGCGCGGTGTCGCGCAACGCGTCGGACCGGGCGGTGTTGGTCTGCGCGCCGACCGCGTCCGAAAGCGTTTTCACCTGCTCGGCGAGGATGGTGCCGAGCACCGCGCGCTTCGCCTCGGCGCCCCCGGCACCGGGACTGGTCGCCGCGGCGAACCGGGCGGCCGCGGCGCCGGCGGGCAACGCGCGCCTGATCTGTCCGATGAGTACGGTTTCTTCGGCCGCGGCGCGTTCGGCGGCCGCCGCCGAAGTGCCTTCGGCCCTGCCGGCCAATGTCTGCTGCCCGGCCAGACTGGTCCTCAACTGCACCAATGATTCGGTGACGGTCGCGGCAGCGTCGAGATCACCATTCCCGGCCTGCTCCGCGATGCCGCCGATCACCTCGCTGAGCGAGACGTTGAAGTCGTGGTAAGCCGCGGTTTTCGCGGCAGGCGATCCGGTCTGCTGCCGCAGGTCGGCCAATTTACCCAGCTGATCTTCCAATGCCCGCGACAGCGCCGGGTTGAGCTGGGAAAATGCGGCGTCGTGGCGGACGACGGCGGCTTTCTCGTCGACCGCGGCGGTCTGGGCGGCCGCGCCGTCGTGGATCATCTCGTCGTCGACCAGCCCGGCGAGTTCGGAGATCCCTTGCAGGACCGGCATTTGGTCGCGGACGGCGCTGAGCCCGCCCGCCCTGGCGAGCTCGGCCTGCACCCGGCCACCCGCCAGCAGCAAGGCGACCAGCACGGGCAGCAACAGCACTACGGAGATCTTGGTGCGCAACCGCCAGCTGCCCGGATTCCAGGAGGCTGCGGAACGGCGGGTCGAGGGTTCGTCTTCTTTCATCGGTGGCGTGGCTCGATTCGTACCGGTGGCCCGAGAACGATTTCCGGTTCCTTTTCCGCGGAATTCAGCCGACGACGTAACCCTGGTAGCCGCGGTGTTGTCAAGGAATGCCGATCGTTTCCCCCGTACGCACCAATCACACAGCGTGAACTGCCACTACGCGGCTTTTTACCCTTGCGGAGAGTGAAGAAGGCTCGCCAGACCGTGTGGAATTCCGGCTTGGGTGCGTGAATTTCCGGCGGCCGCGTGACCCCTGTCGGGTGCCGTCGCGGTGCCCGTTACCCTCGGCCGGGAAAGGGGGTCGCCATCGATGTTGAAAGTTCACTTCACCGAAGCGGACCTCGCGAAGGTGACGATCGCCGAGGACGCCGACCCGATGTGGGAGCTGCTGATGAGCAGTTACCGCATCCGGCGGCCGGAGGGTGAGCCGTTCTTCGGCCGCTGGCGGCGCGGCTCGCGCTCCGCGGTCCCCCAGTCCGGCCGGCTGCTGATGTCCGCCGTCCCGCCGTACGGGTACTGCCCGGACTTCCTCACCCCGGCCGGTGCCCGCTCGATCGGCGACGGGATCTCGGCGGTGCTCGAGACGCCCCCGCCGGTGCTGGCCGCCGATGTCGCCGAGCTGGCGGCGCAGGGCACCCACGTGCCGGCGTGGCTGCGCCGGGTGGGCGACGGCGAGCAGGGCGAACTGCGGCGGCTGGGCGCGGCCCTCCACGACTACTACCGCCAGTGCGTGGCGCCGGACTGGGCCACGGTGCGCCGGGCGGTGGCCCGCGACCGCAGGCGGCTGCAGGCGAACCTGGACCGCGGCGGGCCGCAGCTGCTGCTCTCGACGTTGCACCCGGAGGTGACGTGGTCCCCGCCGGTGCTGCGGGTGCGGTTCCCGATCGACCAGGAGCTGCACCTGGACGGCCGCGGGCTGAGGCTGATCCCGGCGTTCTTCGCCCACGGCATGCCGACGACGTACAAGGACCCGCTCCTCCCGCCGGCGCTGGTGTATTCGATCAGCCACCCCCGCTTCGACAGCGACGCGGAGCCGGGCCCCTCGCTGGCGGCCCTGCTCGGCCAGACGAGGGCGAAGGTCCTGGTGACGATCGCGACGACGAGGTGCAACACGAGCGAGCTGGCGGACCTGACGGGCATTTCCCCGGCGACGGCGAGCCAGCACGCGTCGGTGCTGCGGGCGAGCGGGCTGATCAGCAGCAACCGGTCGGGGAAGTCGCAGATCCACGAGATCACCCCGCTGGGGCTGGGGATCATCCGGGCGAGCTGACCGGCGGAAGGCGGCCGGGCGGACCGGCCACCACGCCGCGGCCGCCGCTCGAGCCGGCCTGCGGCGAGGCAAGCGAGCAGCCCTGCGAGGCACGCCAACCCTGCCCGGCCGCCAAGCACCCACCGATCAGCCGCCACCCGCGCAACCGCCGCTCGAGCCGGCCCAGCCGGCCGGGGCGGACCGGCCGCCAGCCAATCGCACCCTCGCCCCACCAACCCCGGCCAATCACCCGCCACCCGCGCAACCGCCGCTCGAGCCTGCTCAGCGGCCGAGTAAGCGAGCCGACCGGCCCCGCCGATCAGCCACCACCCCGCGCCGACCGCCGCCCGAGCCGGCCCGGCGGCGAGCGGACCGGTCGCCACGCCAAACCCCGCCCGGCCGCCAGCCAACCGCCCCCGCGGCCACCAACCACGGCCGACCAGCCGCAACCCCCCGCGGCCACCAACCCCGGCCAACCAGCCGCAACCCCGCGCGGCCGGCCCGGCAGCGAGCCAAGCACCCCAACCAGCCCCCGCAAGCCGGCCCCGGCCCCGGCCCGCAACCCGTGCGCGTCCTCCGAAGGTCGTGTTAGCCTGTCGCCGTGCTGCGCCCGACGTTGTCTTCGCGACTCGTAACCCGGCGCGCCGGCTGAACCCAGGTCGCCGGCGCGCTGCGTCGACGATCGCCTTTTTCCGGGACCTGGCCCCGATCTCGTTTTCCCCGTCCACCAGGGAGATCCGCCATGTCCACTTCGTTCGCCGTTCCCGCGCCCCGCTCGGCCATGCTGCTGCGCCGCCGCATCGCCACCTACTTCGTCGGCGGTACCGAAACGATCCCCGCGCTCGTCGGTGCCCTCGAAGGGCGGCCCGTCCACGAACTGTCCGTCGACGTCAAGGACGGGGTCCGCGAGAGCAGCATGGTCTGCGCCGTCCTGCTCGCGGCCGAAGAGACCGCCCCGCTGCTCGACCGGCTGCGCGCACTGCCGTCGGTCGTTTCGGCCGAACTCGCCTAGGGCTTGCGACCCACGCCCGTCGCGATTTCGTGCCGCCGGTGCCGGTCCGGGGCCAGCGGTGCCGTGTCCGCACCCGCGCCCTCCCGCAGCCCCGCCAGGAATTCCTCGAGCGTGCCGGCGGCATCCCGGGCCGGTTGCCAGTCCAATTCGGACTCCGCGCGGCTCGTGTCCATGACCGGCAGCCGCATGACCGCGTCGAACAGGCCGGGAGTCGCCGGGATCACGTGCAGGCGCCAGGCCGCGTCGACCGCCGCGCGGACCGCGGCCGCCGGGACCGGGATCGTGCGGGCGCCCAGCAGCTTCGCCGCGAACCGCGGGTCCACCACGGGACCGGTCGCGATGTTGAACGCCCCGCGCACCGGCCGCGTCACCGCGCGGCGGACCGCGTCGGCCAGGTCGTCGGTGTGCACGATCTGGAACCGCAACCCGCGGATGTCGGGCAGCACCGGGACCAGCCGCACCAGCGAACCCGGCACGAACGGCCCGGCGAACAGGCGGCGCTGCTCCGTCGCGGCACTGCGCTGGAAGACGAACCCCGGCCGCATCCGGACCACGTCGAGCTCCGGGTGCCGGCCCTCGAACGCGTCCAGGTACCGCTCCAGATAGGCCTTTTCCCGCGTGTACGCCGCCCCGGGCCAGCCGTGCGTCGGCCAGTCCTCGGCCACCGGCTCGTCGTCCACCCGCGGCGAGTACGCCCCGATCGACGACGTGTAGACGAGCTTGGGCACCCCCGCCGTGGCCGCCGCCTCGAACACGCGCATCGAGCCGAGGACGTTCGCGCGCCACGTCCGCTCGGGACGCCGGGTGGGCTGGAACAGCCACGCCAGGTGCACGACCGCGTCGGCACCGCGGAAGAGCGGCACGAGGTCGTCGCGCTCGACGTCGGCCGTCACCACGCCCTCGGCCGGCCGTCTGGCCAGCTTGGCGATGGCTTCGACCTGCGGGTCCGCGTCCAACGCGCGCACGACCCCGGTCCCGATGTTGCCGGTCGCTCCGGTCACCACGATGCGCATCCGGGGCGGTTACCCGGGGCCCGGGCGGACAACCCTGCTATCGTCGAGGGGAAGATCCACACGGAGGAGACCAGCGTGGCAGGTGACGTCGACATCTCCGGGTAGCCCCGGAGTGCGCAGGCCCCCGGCAGTGCCGGTGCGGGCCGCCGTCGACGTCCCCTTTTCCGCCTCCACACCTCCGAGGTCTTCGCCATGTCCGAAATCGTGCTGTCCGGCCTGTCCTTCTCCTGGCCCGACGACACCCCCGTCTTCGACCGCTTGTCCGCCACCTTCGCGAGCGGCCGCACCGGCCTCGTCGCCCCGAACGGCTCCGGCAAGACGACGCTGCTCAAGCTCGTCGCCGGGGTCCTGAAGCCCTCCGCCGGCAGCGTCACCACCGGCGGCCTGCTCGGCTACCTCCCGCAGGACCTGCCGCTGAGCGGGGAGCCGTCGGTCGCCGAAATCCTCGGTGTGGCCCCGGTTCTGGACGCCATCGCCGCCGTCGAGTCCGGTGACGTCGGCGAAGCGCACTTCACCACCATCGGCACCGACTGGGACATCGAGGAACGCACCCGCGCCCAGCTCGACCGCCTCGGCCTCGCCGACGTCGGGCTCGACCGCACGCTGAGCACCCTCAGCGGCGGCCAGATCGTTTCGCTGGGCCTCGCCGCGCAACTGCTGAAGCGCCCGGACGTGCTGCTGCTCGACGAACCCACCAACAACCTGGACGCCGAAGCGCGCTACAAGCTCCACACCGTGCTCGACGACTTCTCCGGCTGCCTGCTGGTGGTCAGCCACGACCGGGCCCTGCTCGACCGGATGGACCGGATCGCCGAGCTGCACGGCGGCGAAATCCGGTTCCACGGCGGCAACTTCACCGCCTACGAAGAAGCCGTCCGGGCCGCGCGCGAGGTCGCCGAGAAGCACATCCGCACCGCCGAACAGGAGGTCAAGCGCGAGAAGCGGGAGATGCAGCAGGCCCGCGAGCGCGCCGCCCGCCGCGCGAGCACCGCGTCGCGCAACCTCGGCAACGCCGGCCTGCCCAAGATCTTCGCCGGCACGATGAAGCGCAACGCGCAGGAGTCGGCGGCCAAGGCGGACGGTACCCACGCCGCCCGCGTCGACGCCGCGAAAGCCAAGCTCGACCAGGCGGAACGCGAACTGCGCACCGAGCAGAAGCTCAGCCTTCAGCTGCCGCAGACGGAAGTCCCGGCGGGCCGCACGCTCTTCCTCGGCGAAGGCCTGCGGGTACGCGGTCTCTTCGGCGAGGGCGCCGACCTGGCGATCCGCGGCCCCGAGCGGATCGCGCTCACCGGCCCCAACGGCGCCGGGAAGTCGACCCTGCTGCGGCTGGTGAACGGCGACCTCGAGCCCGACGGCGGCACGCTCACCCGCGCCGACGGCCGGATCGCCTTCCTGTCCCAGCGCCTCGACCTGCTGGACGACGACCGCAGCGTCGCCGAAAACCTCGCGGCGGCCGCGCCGGCGCTGCCGGCCGCGCAGCGGATGAACCTGCTGGCCCGCTTCCTGTTCCGCGGGTCACGGGTGCACCTGCCTGCCGGTGCTCTCTCCGGCGGGGAACGGCTGCGCGCCACGCTCGCCTGCGTCCTGTTCGCCGAACCGGCGCCGCAGCTGCTGTTGCTGGACGAGCCGACGAACAACCTCGACCTGGTCGGCACCGGGCAGCTGGAAAGCGCGCTGACGGCGTTCCGCGGCGCGTTCGTCGTCGTCAGCCACGACGAACGCTTCCTCGCGGAGATCGGGATCGACCGGTGGCTGCGGCTGGCGGACGGCAGGCTGCGGTGACGTACACGGGTGACGTCGGGCGACGGTCGCCGCGGCCACCTCGGGATTCCTAGCGTGGTGCCGTCACCCGCCGAAAGGAACCCCATGCCCGAAGTGACCTACACCGCCGTCGCCACCTCCACCGCGGAGGGCCGCAACGGCGGGCGCGCGAGCTCCGACGACGGCGCGCTCGACGTCACCCTCGCCGTGCCCAAGGCCTTCGGCGGCGCGGGCGACGGCACCAACCCGGAGCAGCTGTTCGCGGCGGGCTGGGCGTCCTGCTTCGTCGGGGCGGTGCGCCGGGTCGCGGGCGCGAAGAAGGTGCCGCTGAACGACCTCGCCGTGGTCGCCGAGGTGACCCTGCACCACGACACCGAGGCGGGCGAGTTCGAGCTCAGCGCCGTGCTGCACCTGGAGGCGACGGGCATCGACCAGGCCACCGCCGACGAGCTCGTCCAGGGCGCGCACCAGGTCTGCCCGTACTCGAAGGCCACCCGCGGCAACATCGAGGTCACCCTCGACGCGACGGTCGCCCGATGAAGCGCGCCCTCATCGCCCTGGCGGCCGCGGCGGTCGCCGGGGCGGGTGTGCTCACCGCCGCTTCCCCCGGCGCCGCCGCGCCTTCGCACCCGAAGCCGACGGTCGTGCTGGTGCACGGCGCGTTCGAGGACGCGTCCGCGTGGGCGCCGGTCACCCGGCGGCTGCTGGCCGAGCACTACCCGGTGCTCGCGCCCGCGGTTCCGCTGCGCGGGATCGCGGCGGATGTCGCTTCCCTGCACGGGGTGCTCGACTCGGTCGCGGGGCCGAAGATCCTCGTCGGGCATTCCTACGGCGGCTTGCTGATCAGCGAGCTGGCCGGCCGGACGGCCGACGTGCGGGCCCTGGTCTACGCGGCGGCGTTCATCCCGGAGGCGGGTGAGACGGCCGGGCAGCTCAACGCGCAGTTCCCGGGGTCGCTCCTCGGCCCGTCGACGACGCACGCGGTGGGTCCGGAGCTGTTCGTGAACGCGGCGAGCTACCCCTCGCTGTTCGCCGCGGGTCTCCCGGCGCTCGACACGGCCGTCGCGGCGGCGGGCCAGCGCCCGATCCTGGCCGCGGCCTTCGACGAGAAGATCACCGCGACCGCGCCGGCGAACATCCGCAAGTACGCCCTGGTGGCCACCCGGGACCAGGCGATTCCCCCGGCGGCGGAACACTTCGAGGCCCGGCGCGCCCACGCGTCGATCACCGAGGCCGACTCGCCGCACGCGATCGCCTCGGCGGCGCCGGACGCCGTGGTCGACGTCATCCACCGCGCGACGCGCTGAGGAAGGGGGCCCGGTTTCCCGGGCCCCCTTCCTCACATCCGGTCCGCGTCGACGATCGCCTGGGCGAACGGCCGCGGTGCCTCCTGGGGCACGTTGTGGCCGATGCCGTCGAAGACGCGGTGTTCGTACTTGCCGGTGAACTTCGCGCGGTAGGCCTTGCCGTCCTTGGCCGCGCCGTCGAAGTCGCTGCCGATCGTGATCGACGGGACGCCGATGGTCGCGCCCGCGGCCAGTTTCTGTTCGTACGCCTCGTACTGCGGCTCGCCCGGGGCGAGGCTCAGCCGCCAGCGGTAGTTGTGGATCACGATGGCGACGTGGTCGGGGTTGTCGAAGGCCGCCGCGCTGCGGTCGTAGGTCGCGTCGTCGAAGTGCCAGGCCGGCGACGCGGTCTTCCAGATCAGCTTGTTGAAGTCGTGGCGGTTGGCCGCGTAGCCGGCGCGGCCGCGCTCGGTCGCGAAGTAGTACTGGTACCACCAGCCGAGTTCGGCCTGCGGGGCCAGCGGCTGCTGGTTCGCCGCCAGGTTCGTGACGATGTACCCGCTCACCGCGACGATGGCTTTGCAGCGCTCCGGCCACAGCGCGGCGATGATGTCGACGGTCCGGCCGCCCCAGTCGTAGCCGCCGAAGACGGCCTTGTCGATCTTGAGCGCGTCCAGCAGGGCGACGACGTCGAGCGCGACGGCCGTCTGCTGGCCGTTGCGGACGGTTTCGGCGGACTTGAACACCGTCGGCCCGTAACCGCGCAGGTAGGGGACGATCACCCGGTAGCCGGCACCGGCCAGGACCGGTGCGACGTCGACGTAGCTGTACGGGTCGTACGGCCAGCCGTGCAGCAGCACCACCGGCTGCCCGCCGGACGGCCCGAACTCGTGGTAGGCCATGCTCAGCGCCCCCGCGTCGGCCTGCTTGACCGGCCCGAGCGAGGTGTGCTCCCCGGAGCCGGCCCGCAGGTCGGGTGCCGCAACCGGAGCCGCGGTGGTGCCCTGCGAACAGGCCGCCAGGGACGTCGCCGCGAGCCCGGCCGCGAACGCCTGGCCGAACCTTCTCCTGCTGATCATCTGCTGCTCCTGCGCGAAAGACGGTGGGACTTTCACGACGTTAGGGGCAGGTTGGTGACCTTCGCGCCCGTCAGGTGACGCAGCCGGTGTACGTCACCCTTCGAGGGTCTTCAGCATCCCGGCGAGGTCGGCGCGCGAGCTCACGCCCAGCTTGGGGAAGATCCGGTGCAGGTGGGTGCCGACGGTCCGGTGCGAAAGGTACAGCCGCTGCCCGATCTCCCGGTTCGTCAGCCCTTCGGCGGCCAGCTGCGCGATGCTGAGTTCGTGCGGGGTGAGCTTGTCGCGGGCGTCCGGGCCGCGGTTCGGGCTCGACTCACCCGCGCTGCGCAGCTCGCGGCGGGCCCGGTCGGCCCAGGCAGCCATGCCGAGCGCGTCGAACGTCTTGCGGGCGGTGCGCAGGTGCGTCCGCGATTCGACGACCCGCCGCTGCCGCCGCAGCCACTCGCCGAAGGCCAGGTGGACCCGGCCGCGTTCGGCGGGCCAGCCGGTCAGGTCGGCGTCGAGCGCCGCGGCGAACCGCTCGTCGCTCGGGTCGAGCACGGCCCGCGCGTACCGGAGGCCGATGTGCAGGGCGGGTGACGGCGTGTCCAGGCACTCGAGCTCGGCCACGACATCGCGCAGCTCGCCGGTCCGCCCGGCCCGGACCGCGGCTTCGGTGAGTTCGGCGAGGCAGTACGTGCGCAACGCCAGCTGGTAGGCGGGGTCGGCCGGGTCGAGCAGCCGGCGCAGGTCGGCGAAGGCGTCCTCGAACCGGCCTTCGCCGAGGCCGGTCAGCCCCCGCGTGAGCTGCACGGTGGCCAGCACGGGCCGGGCCCCGGCCGCGAGCCCGGCACGTTCGGCCTCGTCGGCGAGCGCCTTCGCCTGCTTGTGCTCGCCGCGCAGGGCGGCGATTTCGGCCTGGACCGCGGTGGCGAGCCCGGCCATGAACGGCTGGCCGGTCTCCCGGGCGAACCGGGCCGCCTCCGCCGCGGCGGGCACGGCCCCGGCGAGGTCGCCGAGCCGGACGCGGCTCCACGCCTGGACGGCCAGCGCCCGCGGCAACAGACCCAGCCGGCCCTGGGCCCGCAGGCCGGGCGCCGCGGCGGCGGAGAACCGGGCGGCGAGGTCGAAGGCGCCGACCTGCAGCGCGGCGCTGCCGAGGTACCGGTCGACCTCGGGATCCGCGCCGGTTTTCGCGACCAGCTCCCGCAGGTGGCCCAGGACGGCCTCGCCGCGTTCGAAAGGGGCGACGTACGCGGTGACGGCGACGATCCGCGGGTCGGTTTCCGGGATGGGCAGCCGATCGGCCACGTCCAGGAGAGCTCGCCTCGCCTCCGGACCGGGTTCGGTCCAGAAGCAGCGCATGGCGGCGCTCCACAGGATCCGCGTGGCGGCGTCGTGCTGCCCGTCCGCCGCGACGGCGGCCGCGGTCCGGGCGAGTTCGGCGACGCGGGCGGGGTCTTCGCGGACGCCGTCTTCGAACTCGCTGAGCAGCCGTCCGGCGGTGGCCCGGCGCCGGGGATCGGCGGGGTTGGCCGCGTGGACCAGGCGTTCGGCGGTCTCCCGCCGGCCGGATTCGACGGCCAGCTCGGCGGCCAGCAGCAGCCGGTCGGCTCGGTGGTCCGGCCGCTCACTGAGCCGGGCCGCCTGTTCGAGAGCGGCGATCGCGGCGGCGGCCCCGCCCCGGAACCGGGCCCGTTCGGCGGTGCGTTCGAGTTCGGCGGCGACGGTTTCGTCGGGCCCCGCGGTGGCCGCGGCTTGGTGCCAGGCACGCCGATCGGGCTGGTCTTCCAGGGCTTCGACGAGCGCGAGGTGCGCGTTCCGAACCTCGAGCGGGGTGGCGGAGGCGGGGATGGCCGACCGCATGAGCGGGTGCCGGAAGGTCACGGCCCCGGCGGAGAGCTCGACCAGCCGCGCTTCGACGGCGGGGGCGAGGACGGCGGGGTCGGCGCAGGTCCCGGAGGCGGGGGCAAGCTCCTCCTGACCGGCTTCCGGCAGCGAGGCCGGCTCATCCGGGCCGAGCAGCGCGCCGGTCGCCGTCAGGGTCTCCGCCAACGATGTCGTCTCGTTCAGCGCCGCCACCAGCAGCGCCGTCCGCGTCGCCTCGGGCAGCGCCGCCACCCGGGCCGTGAACGTCCGCTCCAGCCGCTCGGTCAGCGGCAGCACCGGATCCAGCCCGTCCAGCTGCGCCACCGCGGCGGGCAGCTCCGTCAACGCCAGCGGCAATCCCGCCGCCTCGGCCAGCAGCCGCGTCCGGACCGCCGGGGCGAGCCGCGGTGCCACCGCATCCAGCACCTCCGCCGCCGCGTCGGCCGGGAGCCGGTCCAGCACCATCGACGCCAGGCCCGCCGCCAGGAGCGGGGACTCCGCCCCGTCGCGCAGGGTCGCCACCAGGACGATCGGCTCGGTCTCGATCCGCCGGGCCACGAACGCCAGCACGTCCGCGCTCGCCCGGTCCAGCCACTGCACGTCCTCCGCCACCAGCAGCAGCGGCTTCACCGCCGCCTCCTCGGCCAGCAGCGTCAGCGCCGCCAGCCCGACCAGGTACGCACTCGGCTCGGCCCCCGAGGCCAGCCCCAGCGCCGTCTGCAGGGCGTCGCGCTGCGGCGCGGGGAGCTCCGCCACGCCGGCCCGGACCGGGTACAGCAGCTGGTGCAGCCCGGCGTAGGCCAGGTTCCGCTCCGCCTCCGCGCCGGTCGTGCGCAGCACCCGCAACCCCGCCACCGACGCCGCCGCGGCCGTGCAGGCGACCAGCGCGGACTTGCCGATGCCCGCCTCGCCCCGGATGACCACGCCGCTGCGGTCCTCCGGGCCGTCGACGAGCTCGCCCAGCTCCTTCAGCTCGGTGTCCCGTCCGCTCAGCGCCATGGAAACGACCTTACCCAACGCCTGTTTCCGCAGCTCACGGCCGAGTGACGTACGCCGGCAGCGTCATCCGACGGGCGCCGGGCCCGCCGCCTCGCCCCTACCGTTCCCCCGCAATGACCAGCGACCGGAGAGACAGATGAAACGCCTCCTTCTCGCTGCCGCCGTGCCGCTCCTGCTGACCACCGTCACGCAGCCGGCCGCCTCGGCAGCAACCCCGGCCCCGTGCGCCGCCGTCGCGGTGCCCGCCCCGCCGGGCGCCAAGATCGAGTCCGTGCAGGCGGCGGCCCAGCCGTCGTACTGCTCGATCACCGTCACCCTGACCCACACCGGCGCGGACCACGTCAAGGTCGCCGTGGCCCTGCCGGACACCGGCTGGAACGGCCGGCTCCAGGCCCTCGGCGGCAGCGCCTACGCCGCCGGCAACTTCGACGCGCTCCCCCAGGCGGCCAAGGACGGCTACGCCGCCGTGACGACCGACGCCGGGGTGTCCCTGAACGGCCTCGACACGTCGTGGGCGCTGAACGACGGCCACGTCGACCAGACGCTCCTGACCAACTTCGCCACCCGGTCGGTGCACGAAGCGGCCGTGGTCGGCAAGGCCGTCACCCAGCGGTACTACCAACGCCCGGTCTCGTACTCGTACTGGACCGGCTGCTCGACGGGTGGCCGCCAGGGCTACTCCGAAGCCCAGAAGTACCCGGAGGACTTCGACGGCATCCTGGCCAACGCCCCGGCCGTCGACTGGACGCAGTTCGCGGTCGCGACCCTCTGGCCGCAGGTCGTGATGAACTCCAGCCACGACTTCCCCAGCCCCTGCGTGCTTTCGGCGTTCCGAACGGCGGCGGTCCAGGCGTGCGACGCGAAGGACGGCGTCACGAACGGCATCGTCGACCGGCCGGACGAATGCAGCTACGACCCGCGCACCCTCGTCGGGACGAAGCTGGTCTGCGACGGCCAGGAGGTCACCGTCACGGCCGCGGACGCCGAGGTGGTGCGCAAGATCTGGGCCGGCCCGACCGACGAGCACGGCCGCAGGCTGTGGGCCGGGCTGCCGAAGGGCGCCGACTTCACCTGGCTGGCCGGCACCCAGCCGGGACCGGACGGCACGCTGACCGCGCCGGGCTTCCCGGTGGCCGTCAAGTGGGTGCAGTCGTTCCTGGAGAAGCAGGCCGACTTCGACACCTCGAAGCTCACGTACGCGCAGTTCGCGGCCCTGTTCCGCCAGTCGGTGCGCGAGTACGACGGCGTCATCGGCACGTCGGACCCGGACCTGTCGGCGTTCCGCCGGGCCGGCGGCAAGCTGATCACCTTCGTCGGCGCGAACGACCAGCTGATCCCGCCGGGCGGCACGCTTTCCTACCGCACGCAGGTGGAGCGGACGATGGGCGGCGCGCAGCGGGTGAACGACTTCTACCGGCTGTTCCTCGCCCCCGGCGTCGAGCACTGCTTCGGCGGTGGCGGCCCGGAGCCGACGAACGCGCTCGGGCAGCTGGTCGACTGGGTCGAGCACGGCAAGGCGCCGGCGACGCTGACGGCGGCGTCCGCCG
Organism: Amycolatopsis sp. NPDC004747; assembly: GCF_053601335.1. Lineage (NCBI taxonomy): Bacteria > Bacillati > Actinomycetota > Actinomycetes > Pseudonocardiales > Pseudonocardiaceae > Amycolatopsis > Amycolatopsis sp. NPDC004747. The sequence continues at coordinate 130,066 of NZ_JBSGBQ010000025.1, forward strand.
ACGGCAGGACGCGCGACCTGTGCCCGTTGCCGCGGGTTTCGCGCTACACCGGCGGTGACCCGGCCACGGCGTCGAGCTACCGCTGCCGCTGAACTCCGGTCCGCGAGCGTCACCCCAGGGCGCTCGCGGACTGGACTTGCGGGTCCAAAAACCGCTCGGCACGCTGAAGTCATGGCACTCGACCAGTACTACCTCCTCGGCCGCTCCGGCCTGCGCGTCAGCCGGCTCGCCCTGGGCACGATGAACTTCGGCACCGGCGGCTTCCACGCCGCCTACGGCAAAACCCCCGACGAGGCCCGCCCCATCTTCCGGAAGTACCTCGAAGAGGGCGGCAACTTCGTGGACACGGCGGACTTCTACACCGCGGGCGAGAGCGAGACGATCCTCGGCAAGCTCATCGCCGAGGCCGGGGTCCGCGACCGCGTGGTGCTCACCACCAAGTTCACCAACAGCGTCGACCCGGCCGACCCCAACGCCGGCGGCAACGGGCGCAAGCACATGGTCCGCGCGCTCGAAGCGTCCCTGCGCCGGCTGGGCACCGACCACGTCGACGTGTTCCTGCTGCACACCTGGGACCGGATCACCCCGGTCGAGGAGGTGGTGCGCACGTTCGACGACCTCGTCCGCGCGGGCAAGATCCGCTACCCGGGCCTGTCCGACGTCCCGAGCTGGTACGCGGCGCGGGCGCAGACCCTCACCGAGGCGCACGCGCTGGCGCCGATGGTCAACCTCCAGCTGCCGTATTCGCTGGTGCAGCGGGAGATCGAGACCGAGCACGTCCCCATGGGACAGGCGCTGGGCCTCGGCGTCACGGCGTGGAGCCCCCTGGCGGGCGGCTTCCTGACCGGCAAGTACCGCGACGGCGGCACGGGCCGCCTCAGCGACGCCCCGACGTGGACCGACCGCGACCGGCAGCTGCTCAAGCCGCTGGAGGAGGTGGCTCTCCAGCTGGGCGTGACGATGGCCCAGGTGGCGATCAACTGGGTGGCCACCCAGCCCGGCATCGCGGCGGCGATCGTCGGCGCGAGCAGCGCGGACCAGCTCGGCAAGAGCATGGCCGCGCTGGACTTCGAGATCCCGGCCGAGCTGCGCGCGCTGCTCGACGAGGCGAGCGCGGTCCCGCCGGCGTCGGTGTACCGGATGTTCACCCCGGCCTACCAGCACTGGATCGTCAGCCCGGAGCTGAAGATCGGCGACAAGCCGGCGGGGTACGCGCCCGCGGTGCGGAACTGGTAGTCAGCCGGACACCACCTCGCCGCCCTGGATGACGTGGTGGAACTTCTCCGGCTCGGCCAGGATCCCGATGTCCGCCAGCGGATCCCCGGCCACCACCAGCAGGTCGGCGTGCGCGCCGACCGCCAGCGTCCCGATCTCGCCGGTGAGGTTCAGCAGCTCCGCCGCCGTCGAGGTGGCCGAGCGGAGGACCGCCAGCGGGGACTGGACCTCGGCGCGCAGGCGGAACTCGTGGTTCTGGTGGCGGTGCATGCCGCCGAGCAGGTCCGTGCCGTAGACCAGCTTGACGCCGCCGCGGGCCGCGCGGTCCAGGGCCTCCAGGCCCGCGCCGAGGACGTCGTCCACCTTGCGCCAGCTCGATTCCGGCAGCCCGTGCTCGCGGCCCTCCTCCTTCAGGGCCCAGTACGTCACCAAGGTGGGCACGAGGAAGGCGTCGTGCTCGAGGAAGAGCGAAACGCTGCGGTCGTCGAGGAGGTTGCCGTGCTCGATCGACCGGACGCCCAGCTCCAGGGCGCGGTTCACGGCGCGGGCCGTGTACGCGTGCGCGGCCACGTACCGGTTGGCCGCCTCGGCTTCCTCGACGATCGCGCGCAGTTCGCCGGCCGAGTACTGGGTCGAGTCGATGCGGTCGGTCGGGGACGCCACGCCACCCGAGGCCATCACCTTGATGTGGTGGGCGCCCTTGCGCAGCTCGTCGCGGGCCGCGGCGCGGACCGCGTCCTCGCCGTCGGCCACCCGGCCCAGGCCCGCGCAGCACGGGTGGTCGTCCTTCACCTGGGTGCCGCGGGTGCGGCTGTCGCCGTGGCCGCCGGTCTGGCTCAGCGCGCGCCCGCAGAACAGCAGCCGCGGGCCGCCGAACAGCCCTTCCGCCTGGGCGTCGGCGAGGCCGAAGTCGGCGCCCGAGGCGTCGCGGACCGTGGTGAACCCGCGGTCGAGCATCCGGCTCATCGTGCGGGCGGCGTGCGCGGCCACGTAGTTCGGTGACGCCGACGACAGCGAACCCAGGTCCGCGGTCGACGCCGTGACGTGCACGTGCGCGTCGACCAGCCCGGGCAGCACGACCGCGCCGCGCAGGTCCAGCGCGGGTACGCCGGGTGCGGTCAGGCCGGGCCCGACCTCGGCGATCCGGCCGTCGGCGCACCGGAGGTCACCCTCGGTGTACTCGCCGGACGCCGGGTCCAGCAGGCGGGCGTTGCGCAGCAGCAGGTTCACTGTTCCTCCTTGAGCGCCGGCACGGCGAGTGGCGCGAGCGATTCGGCTTTTCGTACGGAAGCTTCGTCGTAGGCGCCTTCCGCGTCGAGGATGTTGAGCACCCCGAGCGTCCGGCCGCCGTCGATCACGGGCACGTTGATGATCGAGCCGCAGCCGAGCGACTCGATCAGCTCGTGGTCGGCGAAGATCTCCCGCACCGCCGCCCGGTCCGGCCCGAAGTACGGTTCCTGCGCGGTGACGCACTTCTCGAGCCAGCCCGCCGCGACCTCGACCGTCTTCTCCCCGCCGACCGGGTACTCGGCCGGGTGGCTGCTGTGCACGCGGCGCAGCGCCCGGCGTCCGGGGATCCACGCCAGCACCGTGAACAGCCGGACACCGAGCTCGGCGCGCACCCGTTCCTCCACAGTGGACAGGCTCACTTCGTCATCTCCTTCGCGGCGGCCTTCGGGGCGCCGTGTTCGGTCAGTTCCTCCAGCGAGCGGCCCGCGGTCGACAAGCCGAAGACGAGCACGCAGAGCACCCCGGCGGCCAGCACCGCCGTCGTCAGCCCGAAGACGCCGGCGAAGCCGAGGCTCGCCGCGGACAGGCCGATGATCGTCGGCGCGAGGATGCTGCCGACCCGGCCGAACGCGCTGGACAGGCCGGTGCCGCTGGCCCGGATCCAGGTCGGGAACACCTCGGGCGTGTAGGAGTACACCCCGGCGTAGGTGCCGTTGAGGAAGAAGGACAGCACCGCCCCGGCGAGGGTGATCGACCACGGCGTGCTCGTCTGGCTGAGCCAGAACGCGCTCACCGCCGAGCCGGCCAGGTAGAGGGCGATGGTGTGCTTGCGGTCGAGCCGTTCGGACAGCCACGCGGCCGAGAAGTACCCGGGCACCTGGGCCAGGTAGATGATGATCGAGAACTCGAAGCTCTTCGTCACCGTGATGCCGCGTTCCACGAGCAGCGTCGGGATCCACGAGAAGAAGCCGTAGTAGGAGAAGGTGATCACGAACCAGACGGTCCAGATCACCGCCGTCCGGCGGCGCATCGCGGGGCTCCACAGGAACTTCAGCGCGCTGAAGAGGTTCACCTTCGGCGTCTCGGTCGCCGGTTGGGCGTCGGCCGGCGGCACCGGCGGCAGGGTGGTGCCGGTGGCCTTCTCGACGTCCCGCTCGATCCTCGCGACGACGTTCTCGGCCTCGGCGGCCCGCCCGTGCGCGAGCAGGAACCGCGGCGATTCGGGCAGGGACCGGCGCCACCACAGCAGCATGACGATCGGCAGCGCGGTGACCAGCTGCGCGACCCGCCAGCCTTCGTCGAACGACGGCACGACGAACCGCCCGATCAGCGCGGCCGCGACGAAGCCGAAGGAGAAGAACCCGGCGAGCGCGCCGACGAACCAGCCGCGCCGCTTGGCCGGGACGAACTCGGACAGGAAGGGCGCGATGATCGCGCTCTCGGCGCCGGCGCCCGCCCCGGCGAGCACGCGGGCGCCGAGGAAGACCTCGTAGTTCGGCGAGAAGGACGCGACGACGGAGAACAACGCGTAGAAGGCCAGCGCGTACATCATGACCTTCTTGCGGCCGATCCGGTCGCCGAGCAGGCCGGCCGCGATGGCGCCGAAGAGGAAGCCGAACGGCGTCGCGGAGCCGATCAGGCCGAGCTGGCCGTTGTCGAGGTGCCACGCGGCCTTGGCGCTGGGCAGCAGGAAGGCGACGACCGCCGAGTCCATGCCGTCGAAGGTGTAGCCGAGCCCGCCGATGAGCAGCAGTTTGTAGTGGGGACGGCTCAGCGGGAGCCGGTCCAGTCGAGCCAGCAGCGTCATGGGGAACGCCTTCCGTCGGGGAGTGTCGACAACATAAACTGCATTTAGGCGAAACTGCAATGTTTGTTGCAAAACTCGGTGGGTTACGGTTCACCCGACCTGAGGGGAGGCGCCGAGGTGGCGGAGACCGACGACGGTTTCGAGGCGTGGCTGCGCGACCGGCTGCCCGAGCGCGGCCTGCGCCCGAAATCGGCCGCCGTGCTGGAAGTCCTGGTGTCCCAGCCACGGCGGGCGTCGTTCGGATCGACGGCCGAGCTGGCCCAACTGGCCGGCGTCAACGTCGCGACGGTGACGCGCACGGCCCAGGCGCTGGGCTTCGCCGGCTGGCCGGCGCTGCAGCAGGAGCTGCGGGCCCGGTACCTGTCGTCGCTGAGCGCACCGCAGGTCGCGGAGGAGCACCGCGGCGTCGACTCACCGGGTTCGGCGTCGCTGCGGCGCGACCTCGACAGCCTCGCGCTGCTGAACCGGCGGTTCGACGAGCCGGTGCTGCGGACGGTCGCCCAGGCGATGGCGGCGGCCCGCCGCACACTGGTGATCGCGGACGGAAGCTACGCGGCGGTGGGGATCGCGCTCGCGCACAACGCGCGCTTGGCGGGCTACGACGTCCACGCGATCACGGCGGGCGACGCGGAACTGGCCAACCAGACGGCCAAGCTGACGGCGGACGACGTCCTGGTGGCGATCAGCTTCTGGCGCCTGTACGAGAGCACGGTCCTGGCGGCGAACGAGGCCCGGCATCGCGGAGCGCGGGTCTTCGCGATCACGGACGCGGCCAGCCCGGCCCTGGCGGAAGCGGCGGAGCAGGTGCTGCTGGTGCCGGCGGAGGGCGTGACGTTCTTCCCGTCGCTGACCGCGGGGATGGCCCTGGTCCAGGCGATCGTGGCCCAGCTCGCGGCGGTGGACCCGGCGCGCACGAGCGCGTCGATCGAGGCGGCGGAGGCGATGTGGTCCCGCTTCGACCTGCTGCACCGGCGGCCGAGCGCGAAGTCCGGCTGACCGGAACCCGCGCATCGACCGGTCCGGACTGCCCGGGAACACCCGCGATGTGGTCCCGGCCCAAGCCGGCTCAGACCGTTGCGGGCGCGACCGAACCCGCCCGCGCCCGCAAAATCCCTGCTCAGTGCCCCCGGTCCGCCGAGCTCATTCGCTTCGTGAACCGGGCCGCCACGTCCCGCAGCTTGATGTTCGTGTGCTGGGACTCCACGATCAGCCGGTGCATCGCCGCGTCCTCGTTGACCCGGTGGATCAGCATCAGCATGCCCTTGGCCTGCTCGATCACCGCGCGCGTCTCCATGGCGTTGCGCAGCTCGTCGGCCAGCCTGCGGGCCTCGCGGTAGCGGCGGGTCAGCCTCAGCACCGTCTCCACGCACAACGTGAACAGCCGCAGCACCTTCGTGTCGAACTCGTGGTAGCCGTGCGTCTCGAAGCCGAACAGCGTGATCGCGCCCACCAGCGTGTCGTCCACCCGCAGCGGGACCGCCAGGTAGCTGCCCACGCCGAGTTCCTTCGCCGCCGCCACGAATTCGGGCCACTGGTCGCCCGTCTCCGCGACCGCCACCCGCACGACTTCGCCGGTCAGCGCCGCGAGCAGGCCCGGACCGTCGCCCGCCGCGTACTGGACGTCGTCGATGCGCCGGGCTCGCTCGTCGGTGAAGGCCGCCGTCTGGGTCACGCCGTCGCGGACGACCATGATGCTGGCCAGGTCCGCGTCCGGGACCACCCGGACCGCCTCGCCGCAGACCGCGTCGAGCAGACCGGGCGTGTCGGACATCGATTCGAGGACCCCGACGAGATCGGCCAGCACGGCGTTCAGCTCGTCGACCCGCTCCGCCATGCCGTCGCCAGTGGTCGGCAAGGCCCACCCCTCCCATGCGTCAAGCGGCGAGCACGGGGAAGAGCTCGCCAGCAGCGTCAACAGAGACCACCGCTGGCGTTTCAACGGGTCCGGAGGAATTCTACCGGCCACCGGCCCCGGTTTGACGTCGGCCGCGCCGGGTAGCCGCCGAACATGGACAATCCGGCTGTTGACGACGAGCTGTGGGCGGAGTTCCACCGGGTGGTGAACATGACCTCGCGCGAGCTGGAGGACTGGCTGCGCACCCGCGACGCGGGCCCGGAGACCGAACCGCTCCCCGACGAGGCAGGCCCGCCCACGGGCAACGAAGTGCTGGCCATCCTGCGCAAGCGCAAGTCCGACGTGGACCACCGCGACGCCGACGTGATGCGCAGGGTCGTCGACCGGGTGCACGCCCAGCGCCGCGACGACCTGGAGCCGACGGCGGGCGAGGCCCACTGGCGCCACCGCCTGATGTCGATCGGCCACGACCCGCTCAAACCGGCGTGACGCGCTGAAGGCCACCACCGGCGGGCCGGTGGTGGCCTTCAGTCGTTCCCCGGTCAGCCGGCGATGGCCTGCCAGCGCTGGTTGGGCCCGTTGGTCGGCTTGTACAGGCCGATCCGGGCCCCGTCGTCACGGGACTCGCCGATGACGTCGAGCAGCTGCCCGCTCGCCGCGTTGACGAACGTCCAGGTGCCGTCGCCGGTGGTGGACAGCGTCCACTGGGCCGCCGGGTCGCACGTGCCCGCCGCGGCCAGCGTCACCGCGCCGCCGGCCGTGCCGAGCACCTGGCCCGTGCCCGCGTTGGTGATGGTGAACCGGTCGCGGTTGCCGTAGCGGCCCGTGCGGTCGGTGAGCGTCCAGCGCTGCGCCGCCGCCGAGGCGTCGGTCGTGCGCTGGACCAGCGAGCCGTTCTCCGCCGCCAGCGACTTGCCGCTCTGCACGCCGGTGAAGGTGAACGGCTTGCCCGAGCCGATGCCCGTGCCGGCCGCCGTCGCGGAGACGCCGTCGACGAGGAACGTCGTCACCGAGCGTGCCGGCACCCGCAGCGTGACCTGCGAAGACGTCACCTTCACGGGCTTGCCCCGCTTCAGCGCCCCGGTGACGTCGGTGACGACCGGCGTCACCGACGCGCCGGTCCGGACGCTCCGGAAGCCGGACAGGTCCAGCGTGACGTCCTGGGCGTCCGTGCCCGCGTTGGTGTGCACGACCGTCGCCAGGTCCTCGCCGCGCATCGCCACCGTCGAGGCGGTGTCGTTCACCCCGATCAGCCGGTCACCCGGACGGATGTAGTGGGTGAAGTTGCGCATCGTGTTGAACTTCGTGTTCGTCCTGATCCGGCAGGTCTGCAGGGTGGCGTTCTTCGGGCAGTCGAACGGGACCTGGATCTCGCCCCAGTTCATCCCGGCCGCGGACTCGCCGCCCGGCTTCATGTTGTTGTAGTCCTCGATCGGCTGCCAGCTGACCCACGCGCTCGGCTCGAGCAGCCGCAGGTCGTCGGTGATCTGCTTGGCCATGCCGAGGCCGGGGTCCATGTCCGTGAAGTCCTGCCGGTCCAGCCAGCTGCCGCCGACCTCGCTCATCCACAACGGCTTGTCCGCGCCCTTGGCCAGGTCGCGCGGGACCGGCCGGTTGCCGGTGCCGTAGGCGTGCACGTTGAGCCGGCCCGCCGCGGCGCGGGCGTCGGCCGGCCAGCCGCTCCAGTCCGCGGCGAAGATGTCCGGGTTGGTCTCGTCGGGCGCGGAGACGATCGCCCGCGAGCCGGCCGCCTTCAGCGCCGCGGCCATCGCCGGGATCAGCTGCGCCTGGACCGACGGCCCGATGTGCGCGCCTTCCTGCCGCCCGCCGGTCGGGTTGCCGTCGGCACCCAGCGTGGTCTTCCAGTAGTTCGTGTTCGGCTCGTTCATCGGGTTCACCGAGGCGAACTTGATGCCGTGCGCCTTTTCGAGGGTCCGCACCACCTGCGTCAGGTAGGCGGTGAAGTCGCCGATCTTGTCGGCGCGCAGCTGCTCGTCGGTGGCGGTGAAGCCGCCCGAGACGTAGCCGGACACGGTCTGGAAGTACGGCGGCGAGTTGCTGAACGCCTCCCACTTCGTGACGCGGTTCTTGATCTTGTCGACCCACCAGCGCTGGTTCGGGTCGGCCTTCGGGTCGAACTCGGCCGGGTCGCCGGGTGTCCACCAGTCCTTGTCGGCGCGGGTGGTGCCGGCCGGGGCCTGCCACCAGCCCGGGACCGCGGCACCGGCGCGCAGGTACGCCGGGACGTCGGGGGCGTTGCCGCCGCCGACGTTGAACCGGGCGATGTTCAGGTTCAGCCCGTCCGGCCCGAAGACCAGGTCCGCCAGCTTGTTCCGGACGGCGTCGGGGTAGCCGCCGGTCGCCTCGGCCATCCACGCGAGGCTGGCGCCCCAGCCGTCGAACGGCTGCTGCCGGTAGGTCGGGTCCGGCTTCACCGTGACCGTGGTGGCGGCTTCCGCCGGCGCGGCCGCCAGGCCGGTCGCGACAATCGGTACACAAAGGACGGTGAGCAAACGCCGCAAGTTCATCGTCGAACTGCCCTTCGCTTCGGTGGGGACTGGTTCAGAACCTTGTTCAGCCGTCGGCCGGCGCGAGAGTCACCTCGGGCGGATTGCCTGCGGCCCGTAGCGCCGTCCTAACCAGAACAAGGTTCTAGGCCTCGGTGTGGCCGAGCAGCGGCCGCGGCACGAACCGGGCCGCGGGGTCGAGCATCGTGCCGAGTTCCAGCACGACCAGTTCGTTGGCACCGGCCCGGACCACCGGGCGCGGCACGTACAGCGTCCGTTGCGGGCCGCGCCGCCAGTACCGGCCGAGCGCGAACCCGTTGAGCCAGGCCACGCCCTTGCCCCACTCCCCGGTGTCGAGGAACAGGTCGGCGGGCTCGTCGACATCGATGTCGGCGCGCAGCAGCACCGGACCCGCCACCGCGCCGTCGACCGGCTCGGGGACCGGGGGCCGCAGCGAAGGCAGCGCGGCCAGGTCGAACGGCAGCACGTCCCAGCCGGCCAGCGGCTCGCCGTGCAGCGACGCCCCGCCGATGATGCCCTTCGCCTCGCCGATGCGCGGCCCGTAGTCGACGCGGCCCTGGTCCTCGACCAGCACCAGCAGCTCGCCCCGGGCGCGCGGCAGCGGGATCGCCCGCTCGTGGTGGTCCCGGCTGAGCGTGCCGACGAGGTCGCCGTCGAAGAAGACCGTGGCCCGGTCGCGGACCTCGCCGAAGGTCAGCACCCCCGGCCGGTCCCCCTCGACGGCCGTGCGCAGCAGCGCGAGCTGCGGCATCGGCGTCAGGTCGTCGAAGGACGGCAGCTCCTCGTGGAACTCCCAGGTGCCCCAGCGTTCCGGGGCGTCGAGCAGCCGCACCGGGTCGCCCAGCGCGCCGGACGGCGTCGGCGCCGGCCGGGCCGGCGGCGGGACGGTGTCGGGCACCTTGTGGTAACGGGCGATCACGTCGCGGAAGGCGTGGTACTTCGGCGTCGGGTCGCCGGCTTCGTCCAGCGGCGCGTCGTAGTCGTAGGAGGTGATCAGCGGCTGGTAGACGCCCTTGTCGTTGGCACCGTTGGTGAGGCCGAAGTTGGTGCCGCCGTGGAACATGTAGAGGTTGACCGAGGCGCCCGCGGCGAGCAGCGCGTCCAGCTCCGCCGCCGAGTCCGCGGCCGGCGTCGTGTGGTGGTGCGCGCCCCAGTGGTCGAACCAGCCGTTCCAGAACTCGCTGCACATCAGCGGCCCGGTCGGCTGGTGCTCCCGCAGGACGGCCAGCCGCGCCTCGGCGCCGGAGCCGAAGGACGCGGTGCGGTGCAGGCCGTCGAGGCTGCCCGCGGCCAGCATTTCCGGGGTCGGCTGGTCCACTGTGGTCAGTGGCACGGTGACGCCGGAGTCGCGCGTGTGCTCGGCGAGCGCTTTCAGGTACCGCTTGTCGTCGCCGAAGGCGCCGTACTCGTTCTCCACCTGGACCAGCAGCACCGGCCCGCCCCGGTCGATCTGGTGCGGGACGACGACCTCGTACACCTTGCTCAGGTAGTCGCGGACCGCGTCGAGGTACTTCGGCTCGTACCGGCGCACCCCGACCGACGGGTCGCGGAACAGCCAGGCCGGCAGCCCGCCGTTGTCCCACTCGGCGCAGATGTACGGGCCGGGCCGCACGATCGCGTACATCCCGGCCTCGGCGACGAGCCGCAGGAAGCGGTCGAGGTCGAGGCCGCCGGACAGGTCGAACACGCCCGGCTCGGGGGCGTGCGCGTTCCACGCCACGTACGTCTCGATGGTGTTGAGCCCCATCCGGCGGGCCTTGTCGATCCGGTCGGCCCACAGGTCCGGGTGCACCCGGAAGTAGTGCAGGGCACCGGACAGGATGCGGAACGGGCGGCCGTCGAGCAGGAAGTCGTGCTCCCCGATGGCGAACTCAGGCATCCGGGCCCGCCTGCGGGGTCAGCTGGAGCACGGTCCAGGACAGCGGTGGCAGCGTCACGGTGATGGTGGTCCCCCCGGGATCGGACGTCGCGACCGTGCCGGGTAGCGGCACCGGCCGGACCGGTTGCGAGTCGGCGGTGTTCACGGTGTGGCGGGTCTCGCCGTCCGGTGTGGTCAGCGTTTCGGCGGCGTACACGCCGAAGCGGGCACCGCGCAGGCGGATGCGCACCTCGGTCGGCGACGCCGTGGCGCGGTTGGTCAGGAACACCGCCCCGCGGCCGGAGTCCTCGACCGTCGCGGCGACGTCGACGAGGCCGACTTCGCCGTGCTGCGCGGTGCGCAACCGGTCGCCGTCGACGGCCAGGCGCAGGCTCGCCCCGCCGGCCAGCGAAGCCACCTGCCGGAACGGGTGGAACGTCGTCTGCCGCCACGCCGGGCCACCGGGCTCGGAGCGGATCGGCGCGATGACGTTCACCAGCTGCGCCTGGTTCGCCATGGTGACCCGGTCGACGTTGCGCAGCAGCGAGCTCAGCAGCGAGCCGACGACGACCGCGTCGGTGACGTTGTAGGTGTCCTCGATGATCCGCGGGTGCTGCCGCCAGCCGCCCTCGGCGAGCTTCGCCTGGTCGACCTCGTTCCAGCGGCGCAGGTCCCAGACGTTCCACTCGTCGACGCTGATCCCGATCTTCTTGTCGAGCCCCAGCTCGGCCAGCGTTTCGTCGATGACGCCCGCCGTCGTGCGGATGTAGCGGTCCAGCGCGGCCGCGCTGGCCAGGTAGCTGTCGGTGTCGCCGTGCAGCTCCTGGTAGTAGGCGTGCAGCGAGATGTGGTCGACCAGCTCGGCGGTGTGGCGCAGCACCGTGCGCTCCCACGAGCCGAACGTCGGCATGTCGGCGTGCGAGCTGCCCGCGACGACCAGCTCGACGCCGGGGTCGATCATCCGCATCAGCCGCGCGGTCTCCGCGGCCAGGCGGCCGTACTCGTCGGCCGTCTTGTGGCCGATCTGCCACGGGCCGTCCATCTCGTTGCCGAGGCACCACAGCTTGAAGCCGAACGGGCGGTCGGCGCCGTTGGCTCGCCGCCGCTCGCTCAGTTCCGTGCCGCCGTCGATGTTGCAGTACTCGAGGACGTCGGCGGCTTCCTGGATGCCGCGGGTACCGAGGTTGACGGCGTACATCACCTCGGTACCCGCGGCTTCGGCCCACGCGACGAACTCGTGCAGGCCGAAGCGGTTGGACTCGACGCTGTGCCACGCCGGGTCCAGCCGGGCCGGCCGCGATTCGACCGGCCCGACGCCGTCTTCCCAGCGGTAGCTGGAAACGAAGTTGCCACCGGGGTAGCGGAGCACGGTCGGGCCGAGTTCCCGGACCAGCTCCAGCACGTCGCCGCGGAACCCGCGATCGTCCGAAGTGGCGTGTCCGGGCTCGTACAGCCCGGTGTAGACCGACCGGCCCATGTGCTCGACGAACGAGCCGAAGAGGCGACGCGGGACCCGGCCGATGACCTGGGCAGGGTCACCGACGTCACCTTCGATGTGGACGGTCATCCGGCGCTGACCGTGAAGCCCTGCTGGTTGCCGTAGTCGACGATGGCCTGCTGCCAGGCCGCCAGCCCGCCGTCGAGCCCGCTCGCGTTCACGTACGCCTTGCCCGCGGTGTCGCTGAAGACGCTGTTGGCGTAGGTCTGGTACGGCAGGTAGGTCCAGCCCGGGGCGACGTCCTTCGACGCCTGGGTGAGCACCTGGTTGACCTTCTGGCCGCCGAAGTACGGCAGGGCCTCGTCGACGAACGCGGGCGCGGTCAGGTCGGCCGTGGTGGACGGGAAGCCACCGCTCTTGATGAACGGCTGGACACCGCCGGCGTGGTTGAGCCAGCGCACGAAGCCCGCGGCCAGCGCCGGGTTCTTGCTCTGCTTGACCACCGACTGCGCGCTGCCGCCGTTCTCCGCGGTCACCGCCTTGCCGTCGTAGGTCGGCATCGGCGCGACCGCCCACTTGCCGGCGCCACCGGGCACCGACGAGATGAAGTTGCCCGGCATCCAGGCGCCGGTGACCAGGGAGGAGATGGTGCCGTCGCCGAGGGCGCGGAACCAGTCGTCGGACCACTCCTTGACCGGGGCGAGCAGCTTGCCCTGGATCAGCTGGTCCCACATCGCGGTCCACTTCTTGGTGCCCGCGTCGCCGAAGTCGACCTTGACGTTCCGGCCGTCGACGGTGAACGGGCGCCCACCGGCCTGCCAGATCATGCTCAGCACGAAGCCGGGGTCACCGGTGTCCGAGGTGATGTACTTGGTGGGGTCGGCGGTGTGCAGCTTCTTCGCCGCGTCGACGTACTCGGCCCAGGTCTTCGGCACGGCGATGCCGTTCTTGTCGAAGACCTCCTTGTTGTAGAACAGCGCCATCGGGCCGGAGTCCTGCGGCAGGCCGTAGATCCCGTTGCCGTTCTTCACCTGCGCCCACGTCGAGGCGCTGTAGTCCTTTTCGAAGGAACCGAACCCGAACTGGTTGAGGTCGGCCAGTGAGTCGGTCAGCGCGAACTGCGGGAGCGCGTAGTACTCGATCTGGGCGACGTCGGGAGCACCCGAGCCGGCCTTGATCGCGTTCTGCAGCTTGGTGTACTCCTCCTTGTTCGTGCCCGCGTTGACGTAGTTGACCTTGACGTTCGGGTACTCCTTCTGGAACGCGGCCACCTGGTCCTTGGCGGACGGGGTCCAGCTCCAGTAGGTGATCTCGCCGCCGGCCTTCAGCGCGGCGTCGACCGAATCCTGCGTACCGGTGGCGGCGGCGGGAGCGGAGGGCGAGCCCCCGGACGAACAGCCGACCGCCAGCGCGGCGGCCAGCGCGATGGCGGCGGCCGCCTTCACGCGGGTGCGGATCTTTGACATCGAGTGTCCCTTCACGGCGGTGTGACGGCGGGTTACTGCTTGACGCTTCCGGCGCTCAGCCCGGACTGCCAGAACCGTTGCATGAGCAGGAAAGCGACGACGAGGGGGATGATGGTGAGCAACGACCCGGTGAGGACCAGGTTGAAGATCGGCTGGGCGCCGGCGCCGTTGGCCTGTGCGCTCCACTGGTTGAGCCCGACGGTCAGCGGGTACCACTTCGGCTCGCTGAGCATGATCAGCGGCAGGAAGTAGTTGTTCCACGTCTGCACCATCGTGAACAGCGTGACCGTGATGATCCCGGGGACCAGCTGGCGCAGCGTCACGGTGAGGAAGATCCGGATCTCGCCGGCACCGTCGATCCGCGCCGCTTCCAGCAGCTCGTCGGGGATCGCGTCGGCGGCGTAGACCCAGATCAGGTACAGGCCGAACGGGCTGATCAGCGACGGGATGATGACCGCCAGCGGCGTGTTCGTCAGCCCGAGCTTGCTGAACATCAGGAACGTCGGCACGGCCAGCGCCGTCGGGGGCACGGCCACCGCCCCGAGGACGATGGCGAACACCGCGCGGCGGCCGGGGAAGCGGTACTTGGCCAGCCCGTACCCCGCGGCCGTCGCGAGGATCGTCGCGCCACCGGCGCCGACCACGACGTACAGCAGGGTGTTGCCGAGCCAGCGGAAGAAGATGCCGCCGTTGTAGGTGAACGTCTGGCCGATGTTGTCGAACAGCGCGAACGTGTCGCCGAAGGACAGGCCCGACGTCGAGAACAGGGACGGCTGGGTCTTGGACGCGTTGATCACCAGCCACACCAGCGGAACCAGGGTGTAGATCAGGTACAGCGCCATGAAGCCGGTGAGGACACGCGACTTGCGGGGCTTGGTTATCGAGAAGGTGGCCACGTCACATCTCCTTCCGGGAGCCGCGCAGCTGCACGACGTAGGCGATGACCGCGGTGATCACGCCCATCACGATCGCGACGGTGGCGGAGTAGTTGTACTGCTGCCCGTTGAAGGAAAGGTTGTAGGCGTACATGTTCGGCGTGTAGAACGTCCCGATCGTGTTCGGCACCAGGTTGCGCATGATGTTCGGCTCGTTGAACAGCTGGAAGCTGCCGATGATCGAGAAGATCGTGGCGACCACGATGGCGCCCCGGATCGCGGGGAGCTTGACGGACAGGATCGTGCGGAACGTACCGGCGCCGTCGATCGCGGCCGCCTCGAACAGTTCCTTGGGGATCACCTTCAGCGCGGAGTAGAAGATGAGCATGTTGTAGCCCACGAACTCCCACGTGACGATGTTGCCGATCGACGTCAGCAGCCAGTCCGGCGACAGCGGTTTGATCGAGTCCGTGCCCAGCAGGTGGTTCAGGTCCGCGGCGAGTCCGAAGTGGTCACCGTAGATGAAGCCCCACATCAGCGCGGCGACCACGGCGGGCACGGCGTACGGCAGGAAGATCACGATCCGGAAGAAGCCGGCGGCGTGCAGCCGGGCGCTGTCGATCGCCAGTGCCGCGATCAGGGCGAGCACCAGCATGATCGGCACCTGCACGGCGAGGAACACCAGCACCCGCCGGAAGGCCTCCCAGAACTTCGGGTCGCCGAAGACCTGGACGTAGTTGTCGGCGCCGACGAACACCGTGCCGCCGAAGAAGGCCTGGTCGCGGTAGAGGCTGAGCACGAAGGCGTACACGACCGGCGCGATGAAGGTCAGCGCGAACACCAGCATGAACGGGGCGACGAAGAGCCAGCCCCGCCATTTCCGCCGTGGCCGGCGGGCCGCGGGCGCCCGGCGCGAAGGCACCGGGGCGGGCGGAGCCGCTGTGGACGTCATCGTCTCTCCGAGTGATCACGTGCGCCGGGCCCTGGACCCGGCGGAATGTTTACGTCAACATGGACGGCCGCAGAGTAACGTGTTGACGTAAACATGTCCAGGACACCAAGGAGTGACCGTGCCGCGCCAGACAGCGACGTCATCCGCACCCGGCCCCGCCCGGCGCCGGGGCCCGTCGATGGCGGACGTCGCCCGCGAGGCGGGTGTCTCGGGCCAGACAGTCTCGCGCGTCGCGAACGGCAAGACCAATGTGGACGAAGCCACGCGGGAGCGGGTCCTGGCCGCGATGCGCCGGGTCGGCTACCGGCCCAACAGCGCGGCCCGCGCCCTGCGCAACGGCCAGTTCCGCAGCATCGGCGTGATCATTTCGGCCCTCCCGACGTTCGGCAACAGCCGCACCCTCGACGCCATCGCGGCGGCGGTCGTCAACGAGGGTTTCTCGATCATCCTGATGCCGGTGACGCGCCCGACGCAGGGTGAGGTGACGGGCGCGTTCAGCACGCTGAACGAGCAGGCCGTCGACGGCGTCATCATCCTCATCGAGCAACACCAGCTTGACCAAAGCGAAATCGAACTGCCGCACGGGCTCCCGGTGGTGGTGATCGACTCGAGCGCCCGCTACGACTACCCGGTGGTGGACAACGACCAGGCCGACGGCGCGGCCCGCGCGACCAGCCACCTGCTCTCGCTCGGGCATGCCACGGTGCGGCACATCGCGGGCCCACCGCAGTCGTATTCGGCGGAGCGGCGGCGGAAGTCGTGGCAGGCCACATTGGAGCGTTCGGGCGCTTCCGTTCCACCGGTGCTGGTGGGCGACTGGTCCCCGGAGTCGGGCTACCAGGCGGGCCTGCGCCTGGCGGCGGACCCCTCGGTGACGGCGGTCTTCGCGGCGAACGACCAGATGGCCCTGGGGTTGCTGCGCGCACTGCACGAAACGGGCCGCGCGGTGCCGGCGTCGGTGAGCGTGGTGGGTTTCGACGACATGGAGGAGTCGGCCCACTTCTGGCCACCCCTGACGACGATCCGCCAGTCGTTCGAAGCGGTGGGCCGCCACGCGGTGGAGGCCCTGCTGTCCGAAATCGAGACGGGCACGGAAGCGGGCGAGCCGGTGCTGCTCCCGACGGAACTGGTCATCCGTTCGAGCACCGCCCCACCCCCCGCTTGACCCGAAACTGTCGGTGCTCGCCGGTAGAGTGGAAAACGGGGGGCGCCCCGCGGCGGCTTTCGCGATCAGGCAGGCATCTCGCGTGTCCGGCCGGGCATCTCCCGTGATTGGGCGGGCATCACGTGTGATTGGGCGGGCATCTCTCGTGATTGGGCGGGCATCAGCCCGATGCCCCGGCAATCACGCGTGTCGCCCCTTCAATCACGCGTGTCGCCCCTTCAATCACGCGTGATGCCTCTCCAATCACGCGAACCGAACCTCAGGTGCGCGGACCGACCGGCCGGATGCGCGGACCGGCAGCTTGGAGATGGGTCGTTTCAGCCGGGCGAGGCGGGGGAATTACCGGCCACCAAGCCGGGAACCCCGGTACCCCCAACGTCCCAGTGGCGTGGACCATTCGGCCCCACCCCACGGAAACGAGGCCGTCATGCTCGCCATTCTCGCCGCCGTTCTCTTCGGGCTCGCCCTGCTCATGGAGCTCGCCGGGTTCGGGTTGGGGCCGGTGATCACCACCGGGACCCTCACCACCGCCGGGCTTCTGTGCGTTGCCCTGCACCTGGCCGGGATTGCCACCGACCGGTCGCGGTTCACCCGGCGGCGGCGGCGCTGACCTGCCGCAGCACCTGGGCGAACACCTCCGGCGACTGGGCTCCCGCCACGCCGTAGCGCTGGTCGATCACGAAGAACGGGACGCCGGACGCGCCGAGTGCGCGGGCCTGCTCTCCGTCCGCCGCCACTTCCGCTTCGTAGGCGTCGGACTCGAGCACCGCCCGCGCCTCGGCCGCGTCCAGGCCCGCCTCTTCGGCCAGCGAGACCAGCGAATCGCGGTCGAACAGCGAACGCCGCTCGGTGAAGTGCGCGGCGTAGAACCTGTCCACCACAGCGTCAGCCAGACCGCGTGAAGCCGCGAGGTGGACCAGGCGGTGACCGTCGACCGTGTTGCCCATGTGGACGCCGTCGAGGTGGTACTCGAGGCCGTCGGCGGCCGCTCGCTCCTCCATCTGGGCTTCCATCGCGTCCGCCTCTTCCAGCGTCCGGCCGTACTTCTCGGCCAGCACCTCGCGCGTCGGCCGCGAAGTGCCGCGCGGGAACGACGGGTCGAGCTGGAACGAGTGGTGCACCACCTCGACCTCGACCCCCACCGAGGCGACCGCCTGCTCGAAGCGGCGTTTGCCGAGATAGCACCAGGGACACACCAGATCGGACCAGATGTCTACGCGCACGCCACCCACGCTAACCGAGCCCGCCCCGCGCACTTCAAGGTAACCGGCACCCACCTGCGGCTAGGGTGACGCAGTGACCGTCTCGACCGACGACATCGTCCGGCACGCGGCCCGGCTGCTGATGGCCGGGACGCGCCTCGACCTCGGCCGGATGGCGGCCGAGCTCGGCATCTCGCGCACCACCTTCTTCCGCCGCGTCGGCAACCGCGAAGACCTGATGGGCGCCGCCCTCCGGCTGCTCTCCGACCGGACCTGGCAGCGGGCGCTCGACGGCTGGCGCGCCCGGCACGGCGACGCCGTCCGCACCCCCGACGGCCGGCTGCGCTGCCTGTGGGTCATGGAGGCCTACCGCCGGGAGGTCGCCGGCAGCGAGGGCATGCGCAAGCTGATCGAGGCGGAGTCGACCGTCGCCCTGCGCGTGCTCACCGACCCGCGTGGTGCCGTCCAGCCCGGGCTCGTCGACGCGCACGTCGAACTGTTCCGCAAGGACGTCGAGGCGGCCGGGCTGGTCCCGCTGGTCGGCCTGCCGGACCTGGCGTTCGCGGTCGTCCGGCTCGGCGAATCCTTCCTCTACTCCGACGTCCTCGCCGCCCGCTCGGTGGACCTGACCGTCGCGACGACGCTTGTCGACACCCTCGTGCGGGGCGCCCTGGAGCCGGTCCGGGTGCACTGAGCGACCGCACAGTTCGTCAGCCCACTCCCCCGTTCGGAGGATGTGGAACATTTCGGCAAGGTGTTTCATAGGCGACGAGGAAGCGGTTACCCCGCCTCCCGTCCGCGGCACCTCTTTCCGTTGCCGTGCACCAGTTCTGCCGATCCGCCCGTCTGTGTCCGGGCGCGCTTTCGCCTGCCCGGGGAAAGAGAGCGATCCATGTCCGTACTCACCGGCCCGCCGACGACGTCCGGCTTGCGTGAGAAAATTTCCCGCCGCCACCCGTGGCGCGCCAAGGCCGCCGGCGTGGTGCTGGCCGCCTTGGCCCTGACCACCGCGGTCGCCGCGCCGGCCCCGGCCGCCGCGAACCCCTACGAACGGGGTCCCGACCCGACCACGACCAGCATCGAAGCCACCCGCGGCTCGTTCGCGACGAGCACCGACACGGTGTCGCGGCTGGCCGTCTCCGGCTTCGGCGGCGGCACCATCTACTACCCGACGACCACGACCGCCGGCACGTTCGGCGCGATCTCGATCGCGCCCGGCTTCACCGCCACCCAGTCCAGCATCGCGTGGCTGGGCCCGCGCCTGGCCTCGCAGGGCTTCGTGGTGTTCACCATCGACACCCTGACCACCTCCGACCAGCCCGACAGCCGCGGGCGTCAGCTGCTGGCCTCGCTGGACTACCTGACGCAGCAAAGCAGTGTCCGGTCGCGGATCGACAGCAGCCGGCTCGGCGTCGTCGGGCACTCGATGGGTGGCGGCGGCACCCTCGAAGCGGCGCGCTCACGGCCGTCCCTGCAGGCCGCGGTGCCGCTGACCGGCTGGAACCTGACGAAGAACTGGTCCACGCTGCGGGTGCCGACGCTCGTCGTCGGGGCGCAGTCGGACACCGTCGCGCCGGTGGCGTCCCACTCGATCCCGTTCTACACGAGCCTTCCGTCCACTCTGGACCGCGCGTACCTCGAACTCCGCGGCGCCAGCCACTTCGCCCCCAACTCGCCGAACACGACGATCGCGAAGTACACGCTGTCGTGGCTCAAGCGGTTCATCGACAACGACACGCGCTACGAGCAGTTCCTCTGCCCGATCCCGGGCACCAGCCTGTCCATTTCGGACTACCGGGGCAACTGCCCGCACAACGGCTGAACGCCGAGGGTCACGGCAAGCTTCCCCTTGGCGTGCCCTGATTCGGAGTAAGCGAACGCGGCACGCAGGTCGTCGAACGGGTAGCTCCGGTCGACGACCGGCGTGACCGCGCCGCGCTCCACGAAACCGGCCAGCTCCCGGAGCGCGGCCGCCTTGTCCGCGCAGGCCACCGCATCCGCGAGCACGACCCGCCGCCGCGCGAACAGGCCGGACGCCAGTGCGGCGAAGACGTGCGCCGCGGGCTGCACCCACCGCCCCGCCGGGCCACCGACGGCGACGAACGTACCGCCCGGCGCCAGCACCCGCCGGCAGGCGAACACCGAACGGCCGCCCGCGATGTCCAGCAGGACGTCGTAGCTGCGGCCGCTGCGCGTGAAGTCCTCGGCCCGGTAGTCGAAGACGTGCTCGGCACCGAGCGCGCGCACCATCGAAGCGCTGGCCGAGCCGCAGACGGCGTCCACCCGCGCGCCGAGCGCCCGCGCCAGCTGGACGGCGAAGGTGCCGACGCCACCGGAGGCGCCGTTGACCAGCACCCGCTGCCCGGCCTCGACACCCCGCAGGGCGACCAGAGCCGTCAGCGCCGCCATCGGCATCGCCGCCGCCTGCTCGTGGGTCAGGTTCGACGGCATCGGCGCCAGCAGGTCTTCGGGCACGCAGACGTACTCGGCGTGCGCACCTCGCGGCAGCAGCGCGTAGACGTCGTCCCCGGGCCGGAACCGGGCGCCCGCCGACGAGACCCGGCCGGCCAGGTCGCAGCCGAGGACACCCACCGGCGGACGTCGCAGGCCGAACCCGCCGGTCATCAGGCGGGCCACGTACGGCTGGCCTCTCATGAAGTGCCAGTCGTACGGGTTGACCGAAGTGGCGTGCACCCGGACCAGCACCTCGCCGGGCCCGGGCACCGGATCGGGCACGTCTTCCCAGGTCAAGCTGTCCGGAGGACCGTACGCACGCTGCACCAAAGCCTTCATGACACTCCCTTACGTTGTAAGTCTTACGTCGTAAGGTAGCTCCGCACCGAGCAGCGGGTCAAGGGGCCTTACGCTGTACGATCCACTTCGTGACCACCGAAGCCCGGATCCCGCTGAGCCGGGAGCGCGTGCTGCGGGCGGCCGTCGCGCTCGCCGACGAGCACGGCCTGCGCGCGGTGACCATGCGACGGCTCGCCGAGGACCTCGGCGCCGAGGCGATGTCGCTCTACTACCACGTGGCCAAGAAGGAAGACGTGCTCGACGGGATCGTCGAGGTGGTCGCCGAGGAGATCAACGACGCGGTGGCCCGGGTGGCCCCCGGCCCGGACTGGAAGCAGACGGCCCGGCGGCGCATCCTCGCCGCGCGCGAGGTGTTCCTCCGCCACCGCTGGGCTCCTGGGCTGTTCGGCACGCGTTCGGCGACGAGCATCGCGGTGCTGAAGTACTTCGACGGCCTGGTCGGCCTGATGCGCGAGGGCGGGTTCTCCCACGACCGGATCCACCACGCGCTGCACGCGCTGGGCAGCCGCGCGCTGGGGTTCAGCCAGGAGCTGTTCGACCCCAACGCCGGCGCGTCGGCCGAGGTCCCCGCGGAGCTGGCCGCCCAGCTGCCGAACCTGGTCGGGATGCTGGCCGAGATCGCCCACGACGACCCGGACTCGACCCTGGGCTGGTGCGACGACCAGGCGGAGTTCGAGTTCGGCCTCGACCTCGTCCTCGACGGCCTGGACCGGCTGCGGTAGTCCACCAGCTGGGAAACCCCGCTCGCCAGGGGCAGAATCAAGACGTGTCACGACCTCTGCGGAAGCTCGGCTTCCTGACCATCGGCCTGTTCGACGCGGCCGACCCGCGCCGGGGCCACGAGTCGACGCTGGAGATCATCGAGCTGGGCGAACAGCTCGGGTTCGACAGCGCCTGGGTGCGCCACCGGCACCTGCAGTACGGCATCTCCTCGCCGGTCGCCGTGCTGGCCGCCGCGTCGCAGCGCACCAGCCGGATCGAGCTCGGCACCGCGGTGATCCCGCTCGGCTGGGAGAACCCGCTGCGGCTGGCCGAGGACCTCGCCACCGTCGACCTGCTCTCCGGCGGCCGGCTCAACCCCGGGCTCAGCGTCGGCCCGCCGATGCGCTGGGACGAGGTCAAGCACGCCCTCTACCCGGACACCGCGGACGTCGAGGACTTCTCGTACGGCCGTGTGCAACGGCTGCTGGACTTCGTGCGCGGCGAGCCGGCCACCGGGTTCAGCGGCACCGAGGGGTTCGAGGTGTTCTCCGACCGCGTCCAGCCCCAGTCGCCCGGCCTCGGCGACCGCCTCTGGTACGGCGGCGCGAGCCTGCGCTCGGCGGAGTGGGCGGGCAAGCACGCGATGAACTTCCTGACCAGCAGCGTGGTCAAGGCCGAAGGCGAGAGCACGGACTTCGCCGAGATCCAGCTCTCGCACATCCGGACCTTCCGCGAGCACCACCCCGCCGGGCGCATCTCGCAGGGTCTGGTCGTGATCCCCACCGACAGCGCCACGCCGGAACAGCGGGCGAAGTACCAGGCGTACGCCGAAAAGCGGCTGCCCCGCACCGCGGAGCCGCAGGGTCCCGCGCGGATGCTGTTCTCCCCCGACTTCGTCGGCACGTCCGCGGAAATCGCCGAGCGGCTGCACGCGCACCAGGCGTTCCGCGAGATCGACGAGGTGGCTTTCGCCCTGCCGTTCACCTTCGAACACGAAGACTACGTGCAGATCCTCACCGACATCGCGGAACGCCTTGGCCCCCTGCTCGGACGCTGACCTACTTGTTGGTGCCCGGGGTCAGCACCTTGTCGATCACGAAGACGGTGGCGTTCTTGGTGGGGATGTTGCCGCACAGGATCTTCGCGCCGTTGA
>NZ_JBSGBQ010000026.1:0-121558 GCF_053601335.1 Amycolatopsis sp. NPDC004747
CTCCCCCCCCGCCCCCCCCCCCGCCGCGGCCCCCGGGGCCGCCCCCCCCTCACTTCCCCCCGGGGTTGGGGGGGGGGGTCTGGGGGGGGGGGCCCCCCCCCCCCCCCCCCCCCACCACTCAAGAGCCGGGGAGCAGGCCGACGGCGCCGCGCGCGACCTGCGCCCAGGCCAGCCTGCCGAAGAGGTAGTGGCACGCCACCTGCTCGCTGGTGAACCGCGCCCAGTCGTAGCGGTTGCCCTGCTCGCGCCAGAAGACCTCCCACGCCTCGTCCTCGCCCTGCATCAGGCACCAGGCGTTGTCGACCTCGGCGCCGAGCGAGACGACCTCCGGCGGCACGCCCAGCACGCCGAGCCACCGCTGGATCGACTGCGTGTTCATCAGTCCTCATCCCCCTTGGCCTCGGCGAGGTAGCCGAGGGTCACCAGTTCGTCGGCCGCCAGCAGGGCACGGTACCGGGTGCCGCCGCCGACCTGGCCGAACCAGTTCGCGGTCTCCGAGCGCCACATCGGCACCTTGCGCACCACGACGTACCGGCGGTACTCGGCGTCCAGGAACGCCGGTGGCAGCGAGCGTTCCGCGAACGGCGTGCCGTCCTCGTAAAGGATTCGCCCGTAGGCCGGGCCGAAGCGGTCGAGGACCGTGTTGACCGGGACCATCACCGGCTCCGGCCAGTCGATGCTGCTCTCGGGGAACTGCTCGCCCGGCGGCCACGCGTACTCGGGGCCGAGGTCACTGTGCCCGACGACGAACCGGCGGATCCACACCGCCTGCGTCGCCCGCGCGTACGGGACGTACCCCTCCTTCAGGTGCCTCGGCACCGGCCGCGACGGCGCGGTCGGCGACCGGCGGAAGCCCGCGGTGACGTTGGTCAGGGCCTGGTCGTCGAAGATCAGCCGGGCGTCCGGGTGGTCGTTCGGCGGGAAGCCGTCCGGGTCGTCGGGCAGCGGCAGCTGGCGCGCCGGCTTGTCCATCGCCACCGGGAGGTGCCCGATCGGGAACATGTGCACCAGGAACAGCGCGACGATGCTTTCCCGTTCCGTGCGCGGCGAGCCGAGCGGTGGCAGCGGCGCGGGCGAACCCGGGTTCGGCGGCGGACCCGCTATCGGCGGGGGCCCGGCCACCGGCGGCGGCAGGGGGGCCGGCGGTGGCGTCGGCGGGGCCGGCGGGGCCGGAGGCAGCGGGAACGGCGGCAGCAGCGGCGACACCGCGTGCGGCCACGCCGCGGAGCTGCCCGAGGGCGGGGTCGGCGCCTCTTCGAAGGCGCCCGAATCCTCCAGGCCGTACCCGGGCAGCTGCACCGGCCCGGTGTCGAGGTCGCCCTCGACCGGTTCGGAGCCCGCCTCGGAAGGCTCGGTCACACCCATCCTCCGGCTCGGTCGGTGCCCGGTGGGCACACGCTGTTCGACGCGGCCGCGGCGCTGCCGGTCCCCCTTGATACCGCACCCCACCCCCGGGGGTGCGACGAGGTCGCTTTCTCTTCCGGGGGCTCCGGGTCGCGGAGCCCCCGACGTCTCAACCCAGTGCGGCGACCACGCGGGACGGGCTCGGGCGGCCGAGCTGTCCCGCCATCCACACGCTGGCCGCCACCAGCGCGTCCAGGTCGACGCCGGTGGCCACCCCGAGGCCCTCCAGCATCCACACCAGGTCCTCGGTCGCCAGGTTCCCGGTCGCCGATTCGGCGTACGGGCAACCACCGAGCCCACCCGCCGACGAGTCCACAGTCGACACTCCACATCGGAGCGCCGCCAGCGTGTTGGCGAGCGCCTGGCCGTAGGTGTCGTGGAAGTGCACGGCCAACGCACCGACGTCGCCGAACAGCCCGACGAGCGTTTCGACCTGGCCGGCCGTGGCGACGCCGATGGTGTCGCCGAGGGAAAGCTGCGAGCACCCCATCTCGAGCAGGCGGCGGCCGGCGTCGGCGACCTGCTTCGCCGGCACAACGCCTTCCCAGGGGTCGCCGAAGCACATCGAGAGGTAGCCGCGGACGTCCAGGCCCGCTTCCCGGGCCCGCGCGACGACCGGCTCGAACATCGCGAACTGCTCGTCGAGCGAGGAGTTGAGGTTCTTGCGCGCGAACGTCTCCGTCGCGCTGGCGAAGATCGCGATGTGCTCGACGCCGGCTTCCAGGGCCCGGTTCAGGCCCTTCTCGTTCGGCACCAGCACCGGGTACCGGACGCCTTCGCGGCGGTCGAGCCGGGCCAGCAGCTGCTCGGCGTCGGCCAGCTGCGGCACCCACTTCGGGTGGACGAAACTGGTGGCTTCGAGGGTGGTGAGCCCGGCGCCCGCGAGCCGGTCGAGGAACTCCAGCTTGACCTCGACCGGGACGATCGCCTTCTCGTTCTGGAGGCCGTCGCGCGGGCCGACCTCCCAGATCGTGACGGCGTCCGGCAGCTCGCCCGCCGAGGGCACCCGCTCGGGCAGGCCCAGTTCACGCGTACCCATCAGCGGCGTCTCTCGCCACGCGGCGGGTGCCCGCCGCCCTGCGGCGGCAGGGGCGTGGTCT
This sequence comes from Amycolatopsis sp. NPDC004747, assembly GCF_053601335.1. Taxonomy (NCBI): domain Bacteria; kingdom Bacillati; phylum Actinomycetota; class Actinomycetes; order Pseudonocardiales; family Pseudonocardiaceae; genus Amycolatopsis; species Amycolatopsis sp. NPDC004747. The sequence goes on from NZ_JBSGBQ010000026.1 coordinate 2,505, forward strand.
GCTGGGGCTGCTGCGGGGCACCCGGCCGGTAGTCGTCGTACGGGTTGTCGTTGACCTCGCGGTAGATGACCGTGTGCACCTTTTCGACGTGCGGGATGTCCTCGAAGCGCAGCGGCTCGTCCGACGCCGACTCGATGATGAGCGTGCCGCAGCCGAAGACCCGGTCCAGCAGCCCGTGCTCGAACTGGACGCTGTTGATCCGGCCCATCGGGATGTCGATGCCGGTGCGCTTGAGGACGCCCTCGCGGGCGATCAGCCGGTCGGTCGTCACGATGAAGTGGGTGGTCCGCCAGCGCACGAGCGGCGCCAGGAACAGCCACACGATCAGCACGAGCGCCACGACCCCGATGGCGATCAGCCCGACCGAGTTCCACGGCGAGGACGCGTCCTTGGCCAGTATCGCCAGCCAGGTGCCCGCGCCCAGGGTGACCAGCAGCGCGAGCGTCGGGAAGATCAGCATCTTGAAGTGCGGGTGACTGTGCACCACGACGTGCTCTTGCTCGCTGAGCAAATCGTCCGGATAGGCCACGGCGGACGCTCCCAAGGTCGGTGCGGCGGTGTCGTCCCACCGTACCGGCGAGACGACCGGCCGGTGAGTGCAACGCCCGGGAAATCAGGCCGGACGGACGTGGACCACGTCACCCGCGAAGACGGTGTGCCGCTGCCCGCCCGCCACGTCGACCTGGAGCTGCCCGGCGGCGTCGATGTCGGCCGCGCGGCCGATCAGGGAACTGCCGTCCGGCAGCTGCACCTCGACGTCCTGGCCGAGGGTCGCGCAGTGGGCGCGGTAGTCGCCGAGGAGGCCGGCCTCGGTGAGGTCGCCGCCGGCCAGTCGCCAGCGCTGCTCCAGGTCGGCGAAGCCGCCGAGCAGCGCGATGGCGACGTCGGTGCGGTCGGTGTTCGTGGCGCCCCGCTCGGCCAGCGACGTCGCCGGCAGCCCGCCCGGGCCCGGCTGGACGTCACCGAGCGGCAGCACGTTGAGGCCGATGCCGAGCACGATCGACGGGGCGTCCCCGGCGACGGCCTCGGCGAGGATGCCGGCGCACTTGGCGCCGCCGGCGAGGACGTCGTTGGGCCACTTGAGCACGGCGTCCACCCCGACGGAGGCGGCCGCGGCCCGGACGGCGAGCCCGGCGACGACCGACAGCGAGCCGAGCACCGCGAAGGGGACGCCCGGCCGGAGCGCGACGCTCAGGTACAGCCCGGCGCCCTTCGGAGAGCTCCACGAACGGGCCCGCCTGCCGACTCCCGCGGTCTGCTCTTCGGCGAGCAGGACGGTCCGGTCCGCGGCGCCTTCTTCGAGGGCTTTCCGCAGGTCGGCGTTGGTGGAGCCGGTGCGCTCGACGACGTCGATCTTCGCGTAACGATCTTGCAGCGCCGCAGTCAGCCGAACAGCATCGATCTCAGGCATGTGCCCACAATATGAGAGTCCCCCTAACGTGCAAGCTACTCACTCGTTCACTAAGGGGTGTGCTCTTCTAAGTTGGAACCTGTGACGACCAAGCCGACGTCCTGGGCCCGCGGCGCCGCGCTGCGCGGCCTGGTGGCGCTGCCGCTCGTCGCCGGGCTCGTCACGGCGGGCTGGCTGCTGGCCGGCCGCTCGCCGGAACCCGCGGCCGCCCCGGTGCCCCCGCCGGTGGTGCGCGACGCGGCGTCGGGCCCGTCGGTTCTCGAAGTGAGCGCACCGGTGAAGGCCCAGGAGCCGGGCCAGGGCGCGTCCGGCCAGGGCGGCAAGAGCCCGTTGCAGCAGTGGGCCGAGCAGCTGGCCGGCCCCCTCGACATCCCCGCGGACGCGCTGATCGGCTACGCGAACGGCGAGCTGGCGCTCCGCGGCGAGGACCCGTCGTGTCACCTTTCGTGGGTCACCCTCGCGGGGGTCGGCTCGGCGGCGTCGAACCACGGCCGCGGCGGCGGCAACCTGCTGGGCCTCACCGCGACGCAGGTCAAGAAGTACGGCTCCGACGCTCCGGTCGCGGCCGGGCGCGCGCTGTGCGCGGGCGGCACCGACCTCGGCGCGGGCGCCGGCTGGTGGAAGGCGATCGCGGCCTACCACCCGGACGGCGAGGCCGAGCTGTTCCGCCAGCGCGTGCTCGGCATGGCGCAGCTGTACGCGACGCTCTCCCTGGATCCGGCGTCGGCGGACTCCCCGCGGGTCCGCGCGACCCGCTTCGCGCTCGGCCAGCTGGGCCTCCCCTACGTCTGGGGCGGCAACGGCCCGGACGCGGGCGCGGCGGGCTTCGACTGCTCCGGCCTGACGAAGGCGTCGTACGACAGCGCGGGCGTGGCCCTGCCGCGGACGGCGGACAGCCAGTTCCGGGCACTTCCGCCGGTGCCGGCCACGCAGGAGCCCCGCCTGGGCGACCTGGTGTTCTACGGCAACCCGGCCACGCGCATCCACCACGTCGGGCTCTACCTGGGCAACGGCCTGATGATCAACGCGCCGACCGAGGGCCAGGCGATCCAGATCCACACGTACCACTCGAAGGGCGACGACTACGCGGGCGCGGGCCGTCCCGCCTGACGTCCGCCGTCACCGCGGTACCACCAGCCCCGACTCGTAGGCGAACACCACCAGCTGGGCCCGGTCCCGCGCGCCCAGCTTCATCATGGCCCGGTTGACGTGCGTCTTCGCGGTCAGCGGGCTGATCACCATCCGCCCGGCGACCTCCTCGTTCGACAGCCCCCGCGCCACGAGCGTGACGGCTTCCCGCTCCCGGTTCGTCAGCTCCGCCAGCCCCGCGCCGGGCACCAGCGGCTGGGTGACGTACCGGTCGATCAGCTTGCGGGTGATCGACGGCGCCAGCAACGCGTCCCCGCGGGCCGCGACGCGCACCGCGTGCAGGAAGTCCTCCGGCTGGACGTCCTTGACGAGGAAGCCGGCCGCGCCCGCGCGCAGCGCCTCGAACACGTACTCGTCGACGCCGTAGTTGGTCAGGATGACGACGTGCACCCCGGCCAGCGCCGGGTCCGCGGCGATGCGCCGGGTCGCCTCGATGCCGTCGACACCGGGCATCTGGACGTCGACGAGCGCGATGTCCGGCCGGTGTTCCCGCGCGAGCCGCACCGCCTCGGCACCGTCGCCCGCTTCGGCGACCACCTCGATGTCGGCCTCGACGTCGAGGAGCGCGCGGAACCCGCTGCGGATGAGCGGCTGGTCGTCGGCCAGCAGGACGCGGATCACGGCGGGTCCACCGGGAGCTCGGCCCGGACGCTGAACCCGCCTTCGCGACGAGGCCCGGCCTCGAGCCGGCCGCCCAACGCCGTGACGCGCTCGCGCATCCCGGTCAGGCCGACGCCCGGCAGCTCGTCCACAGTGGACGTCCCGTCGTCGTCGACCCGGATGACCAGCGCGCCCGGCCGGTGGTCGATCCGGACCGACGCGGTGGCCGCGGCGGCGTGCCGGGCGACGTTGGTCAAGGACTCCTGGACGATCCGGTAGGCGGTGCGGCCGACCAGGACCGGCACAGCCGGCACGGTGTCCTGCGGGCCTTCGACGGTCAGCTGCGCGTCGAGGCCCGCGGTCCGGGCCCGGCGCACGAGGTCGGGGACGTCGTCGAGCCCGTGCGGCGGGTGCTGGTCGTCGTCGCGCAACGCCTCCAGCGTCGCGCGCAGTTCCCGGGTCGCCTCGCGGCCGGCTTCGCGGATCGCCAGCAGCGCCTCGGGCACTTCTTCACCGCGCTTGCGGGCCAGGTGGACGGCGACTTCGGCCTGCACCTTGATGACGGAGATCTGGTGGGTGAGCGAGTCGTGCAGCTCCCGCGCGATGTGCAGCCGTTCTTCGTCCGCACGCCGCCGCGCGGTCTCCTCGCGGGTGCGCTCGGCTTCGTCGGCGCGCCGCTCGGCCTGGCGCAACGCCTCGCCCGCCGCCCCGGCGGCGATCAGCCACGCCAGCTGGAGGACGTCCCGCGACTGCGTGAACGCCGCGCCGGTGTCGGGCACGCCGGACGCCAGGAGCGCCAGCGGAACCGCGGCCAGCATCAGCACCGAAGCCACGATCGCGGCGAGCCGGTGCCCGGCGCGGACGGCGGCGTACACGGCGAAGAGGTAGGCGACGACGGGCACCTCGAAGCCGGCGATCTGGTAGGCGAGCGCGCAGACCGCGGTCGCGGCCAGCACGGCGACCGGCGCCCGGCGGCGCGCGGCCAGTGCCAGCCCGCCGGCCGCCAGCGCCGCGTACCCCAGGACGTCGAGGCCCGGGGACCGGTGCGGGCCGGACAGCCCGGCGACCACCAGGGCCGCCGCGACCCCGGCGGCGATCACCCCGTCGACGACCTGCGCACGGCTCACCCCCGAACCATAACCGGACGCCCACCGGGCGAAGTCCCGCGTGGAGCGCATTTCCGGGCTACTGCGCCCGCGGTAGCCCGCCGGTTCCTGCGCCGCCCGCGGCAGCGCGAAGTGTCCGCTCGCGCACGACGACGGGCCGGGGGCCGGGCGGACATGCTCCCGGTGTCCGATCCGGAACCGAAGGAGCACCCCATGAACGTCCTCGCCGCGGCCAGTTCCTACGACCTCACCCCGGGCCGGCTCTGGTCCCTGATCGCCGTCGTGTTCGGCGTCGCCGGGGTGGTTGCCGGCGTGCTGGCCCTGCGCCGCGGCCGGGGCGCCGTCGCGGCGCTGGCCGCTGGCCTGGTTTCCGTGGTGATCGGCGGGTGGGTCGTGGCCGCCGCGAAAGGCGGCCCCGGCACCGGCTACGGCATCGTCGGCGGCTACGTGGACCTGGTGATCGGTGCGGTCGCGCTCGTCCTCGGCGGGCTCTCGACGGCTCGCTCGCGCGGTTTTGTCGGTGGTCGCCGTTAGCTTGACGGGCATGTTCGAAATCGACTTCGCCGAGTTCCCGTCCACCTCCGCCGAGGCGTCCGGGCGGTTCTTCGAGCGCGCCTTCGGCTGGGCGGTGACACCGTACGGCCCGGACTACACCGACGTCCGGGCCGAAGGTCTCACCCTGGGCTTCCAGTCCGACGCGGCCGAGCAGCCACGCGCGCCGCTGCTGACGATCCGCACGGACGACCTGGCGGCGGCCCTCGATGCGGTGGCGGCCGCGGGAGGCGTGGTGACGAAGGAGCCGTTCGCGTTCCCGGGCGGGCGGCGGTTCCACTTCCGCGAGCCCGGCGGGAGCGAACTGGCGGTGTGGTCACGGGACTAGCACCGCCGGCTCGAGGTAACCGGCCGCCCCGCCCCCGTAGAACGTCGCGGGGTCGGCCGGGGCGATCGGCAGGTCCAGCGCGAACCGCGTCACCAAGTCCGGATTCGCGGTGAAGTGCCGCGCGTACGAAACCGCATCGGCGATGCCGGCCTCGATCACCGCGTTGCCCGTCTCGCGGCCGAAGCCGTTGTTCACGATCAGGAGGCCGTCGAACAGTTCCCGAAACCGAGCGAAGGCCGCGAAGTCCGGCCCGGTGTCGGGCCCACGGAGGTGGAGGTAGTCCACGCCGAGCCCGGCGACCAGTTCGGCGTACTCGGCCCGCAGCGCGTCGTCCACAGTGAACAGCCCGCCGGTCCACCACGGGCTCAGCCGGACGCCGACGAGGCCGTGCGAGGCGGCCGCATCGACGACCTCGGTGAGCAGCCGGCGGCGGTCGGCCGGGGAGCCGCCGTAGGTGTCGGTGCGGTGGTTGAGCCGCGGGTGCAGGAACTGCGCGAGCAGGTACACGCCGTTGGCCGCGATCTCGACGCCGTCGAACCCGGCGCGGCGCGCGTTCTCGGCCGCCTTCCCGTAGTCCGCGACCGTCGCCCGGACCTCGGCGAGGCTCAGTTCGCGCGGCGTGCCGGTGCGGCACCGCCCGGACGGCGGGTACACCGGCTCGTCCGGGTTCACCGCCGACGGCCCGGCAGGCTGCCCGCGCCGGAGGTCCGGGTGCGAGACCGCGCCGGTGTGCCACAGCTGCACCACGATCCGGCCGCCGAGCCCGTGCACGACGTCCGTGACCCGCCGCCACCCGTCGACCTGGGCTTCGGTGTACAGCCCGGGGACGTCCGAGAAGCCGACGGCCTGTTCGCTCACCCAGGTGCCTTCGGCGACGATGAGCCCGGCGCCCGCGCGCTGCGCGTAGTAGGCGGCCTGGAGGTCGCCCGGCACTCCGCCGGGAACGCGCGCCCGGGTCGTCGGCGCCACGACGATCCGGTTCGGCAGGCGCAGGCCGGCCAGGTCGGCGGGGGTCAGCAAGCTCATCCGGTCACCTCCGGTCGCGGGGATACGTCGAGGAGGCGACGGTGGCGGCGAGGGAAAGGTGACCGATGGACGACCTGGCGGCGGAGTTCGAGGCCGAGCGCGGCCGGTTGCGCGGGCTCGCGTACCGGATGCTCGGCTCGGCGGCCGAAGCGGACGACGCCGTGCAGGAGGCCTGGCTGCGGCTGAACCGGGTGGACTCGGTGGACAACCCGGCGGCCTGGCTCACCACGGTCGTCTCCCGCGTGTGCCTCGACGTCCTGCGGTCGCGGAAGACCCGCCGCGAGGAGCCGCTCGAGGTGTCCCCGGAGCCGGTGGCCGACGCCGACCCGGCGGCCGAAGCCGCGCTCGCCGACTCGGTGGGCCGCGCGCTGCTCGTCGTGCTGGCGGCGCTCGGGCCGGCCGAGCGGATCGCCTTCGTGCTGCACGACCTCTTCGCGGTGCCGTTCGACCGGATCGCCCCGGTGCTGGACCGCACGCCCGTGGCGGCGAAGAAGCTGGCGAGCCGCGCGCGGCAGCGGGTCCGGGGCGTCTCCCCGCTGCCCCCGGCCGACCTGGCCCGGCACCGCCGGGTGGTCGACCGTTTCCTGGCCGCGGCCCGCGGCGGCGACCTCGCCGCGCTGCTCGACGTGCTGGCCCCGGACGTCGTCCGGCGCGCCGACGCCGCCGCGCTGCCGGCCGGCGCACCGCTCGAGGTTCGAGGGGCCCGCGCGGTCGCCGAGGAGACCCAGGTGTTCGGGAAGCGCGCCCGGTTCGCCGAAGCGGCCTTGGTCGACGGCGCGGTCGGTGTCGTTGTCGCGCCGCACGGACGGCTGACGCTCGCCCTGGCCGTGACCGTCGAGGGCGAGCGGGTGGCGGCGTACGAGGTGATCGCCGCCCCCGCTCGCCTCGCCGCGCTGCACGTCACGCTCCTCAGCGCTTGACCCGGTAGGACAGGTGCGTCACGCCGATGCCTTCGGTGACCTCGGGGTCGGTGAGCTTCGTGGTGGCGTCGAGGTGCTCGAAGAAGCGGACGCCGGAGCCGAGCAGCACCGGGATCAGGTCGACCTGGACGCCGTCGAGCAGGCCGAGGTTGAGGCACTGCTGGGCGATCGTCGTGCTGGCGACCGCGACGTTCTTGTCGCCGGCGGTCTTCTTGGCCTGCTCGACGGCGCTCTCGAGGCCGTCGGTGACGAAGGTGAACGGCGCGTCCGGGTGCGGCCAGTCCGCGGGCTCTTCGTGGGTGACGACGAAGACCGGGACGCCCATCGGGTGCGTGCCGCCCCAGCCCTGGGTCAGGTTGAACAGGCGGCGGCCGGTGATCAGCGCGCCGACGTTCTCCATCGCCGCGCGCAGCATCTTCGCGCTGGCTTCGGAGGTCTTGAAGGTGGCCCAGTCGACGGCGGTGGGGACCTCGACTTCGCCACTGCCGAACCACTCGAACAGGTGATCGATGCGGTCTTCCGAGTCGGCCACGAAGCCGTCGAGAGACATGGACATGTTGGCGATGACGTCGGCCATTTCGAACTCCTTTTGGCTGGTCAGAGGCGCTTTGCCCTGATGACGTGAAGTCTTCCGCGGCCGCCCGGCCGGAAGATCTGCCACCTGGCCGACATCCGGCGGCGGGTGGCCGATGCCTTGACAGCGGCCGGTGGCGCGGGCACCATGAACGGGTGTTCATGAACGCGTGTTCACCACGGAGGGGATGGGAATGACCGGGATCGTCAACACCGCACAGGCCGAAGCGTGGAACGGCTACGAAGGCGAGCACTGGGCGGCACACGCCGACCGCTACGACGCGGTGAACAGCGGTTTCAACGGCTACCTGCTCGATCAGGTGAGCGCTGGCGACCGCGTGCTCGACATCGGCTGCGGCAACGGTCAGCTGACGCGGCTCGCCGCGGCGCGGGCCCGGTCCGCGATCGGTGTCGACCTGTCCGGCCCGATGCTCGCGACCGCGCGGGCGCGGGCGGCCTCGGTGCCGAACGTGGCGTTCGAGCAGGGTGACGTCCAGGTGCACCCGTTCGCCGAGGGCGGGTTCGACCTGGCGGTCAGCCGGTTCGGGGTGATGTTCTTCGCCGACCCGGTGGCGGCGTTCGGCAATGTCCGGCGCGCCCTCTCCCCCGGCGGCAGGCTCGCGTTCCTCTGCATGACGGCCCTCGCCGGCACCGATCTCGGCCGGGTGTTCGGCGCGATGGCGGCCTACCTGCCGCAGCCGACCGGGCCGGACGGCAGCGGGCCCACGTCGTTCGCGGACCCGGAGCGGAGCCGGGCGGTGCTGGCCGAAGCCGGCTTCGAGAACGTGGCGTGCACCCGCGTCGAAGCCGATCAGGTCTGGGGCCGTGACGTCCCCGACGCGGCCCGGTTCATCGCGGACTGGGGGCCGGTCCGCCACCACCTGGGCCGGCTCGACAGCGCAACGGCGGCCGAGGCGACCAGTGCTCTCACCGAGGCGCTCGAGCCGTTCGCCGGCCCGGATGCGGTCCGCCTGCGCGGCACGGCGTGGCTGGTCACGGGAAGGAGGCCGTAGCGGGGCGCCCGTACGATGGCGGTGATGTCACCGAGGAAAGCCGCCGCCCAGCAGGACGGGCAGTCACTGCCCGACCTGCTGCTCGAGACCGCGCAGAAGATGATCGCCACGCACGGCACGACCGGGATGACCGTGCGCGAGATCGCGCGCATGGCGGGCGTCGCCGACGGCGTGCTCTACAACCACTTCTCCGACAAGGAGGAGCTGGTGGCCCGGGCCCTGCTGGAGCACGTGCGCACGACGGAGGCGGAGCTGGGCGAGCTGCCCGTGCCCGGCGAAGGCACCCTCTTCGGGAACCTGCGCCGGCACGTGGAGTTCGGCTTGGCGCTGCACAAGGCGCTGGTGCCGGCGTTCAGCGGGCTGGTCTCTCAGCCCAAGGTGCTGGAGCGGTTCGCGGAGATCAGCGAGCGGTCCGGCCACTGGCGCGACCGGCTGGTGGCCTACCTCGAGGCGGAGCGATCGCTGGGCCGCCTGCGCCTGGAGTCCGAAGTGGACGCGACGGCGGCGATGCTGGTGGGCTACTGCCACGCCTCGGTGCTGACGACGGTCTTCCCGCACACCGCCCCCCTCGACCCGCCGCCGGTGAACTCGGTGGTGAGCGCGGCCCTGCACGGCATCGCACCGAGGGAGCTCGAACCGGAGCCGGACGAGCCGGACGCCGAGGGGTGATGTCCCGCGCGGCGGGACATCAGCCACTCGGATGCGGCCGGGCTCCTGGGCCACGGCAGCCCTCCGCCTAGATCATCGGGTTGCCGCTCGCGGTCGTCTCCGGGACCTCCTGCACCACGTCCCAGTGCTCGACGATCCGGCCGTCCCGCACCCGCATCACGTCCGCGATCGCGCTGCCACGCGAACCGGGCGTCAAGCGGAGGAGGCTGTGCGTGCAGACGAGGTCGTCCCCGGCGATCACCCGGCGCACGTCCAGGCTGAGCTCCGGGAACCGGGCCACGAACCCGGCCAGGTAGCGGGCCGAGGCCTCCGCGGTCGCCGGGGCGTGCGGGTTGTGCTGGATGTAGCTTTCACCGACGTGCTCGGCGAAGGCGTCGGCCGGGCGCTTCTCGGTGAAGGCCAGCCGGAGGAAGTCCAGGACCACTTCCTTGTTGCGTTGTGGATCCGCCATCAGTGTCCGTCCTTTGTGGAGTTATCGACACCAAGCCCACCATCCGCGAAGCAGAAAGGGAAAGACCTGTGGAGTCTGCCGCGATACTCTCCCGGTATGGACGATGTCGAGGTCCGTGAGCTGCGGTATTTCCGCGCGGTCGCCGAAGAGCTGAACTTCTCCCGTGCCGCCGAGCGGCTCGGGATGGCGCAGCCACCGCTGTCCCGCGCGATCCGGCTGCTGGAGCGGCGGCTCGGGGTGCAGCTCTTCGAACGCACCAGCCGGCACGTCTCGCTGACGCCGGCCGGGGCCGTCCTCCTGACCGAGTCGGCGAAGGCACTGGACGCCGTCACCGCGGCGGTCCGGCGCACGCGGCGGGCGGCGCAGCGGACGCCGGCGCTCGTCGTCACCGCGAAGCCGGGGGTCGCGACCGATCTGCTGCGGCGGATCGCCGATGCGCACCCGGATCCGGTCGAGGTCCGGGTCAGCGGATTCGGCGAACAGACGAAGATGCTGCGCGACGGCCGGGCCGACGTCGCCGTGCTCGGCTGCCAGGGCGGAACGCCCCACGGGCTGGACGTCGAGGTGCTGTTCAGCGAACCGCGGGTGGCCGCGCTGCCGTCGGACCACGAGCTCGCCGGGCGGGCCGTGCTGACCTGCGCCGACTTCGCCGGGGAACCGACGCCGTGCTGGCCGCTGTCCTCGGCCGCGGACCGGGCGTACTGGTCCGGGCAGGACGTGACCGGCGGGCCGGTGACGCCGGGGCCGATCGTGCACGACATCGCCCAGCTGCTGGAGACGGTCGCGCTCGGGCAGGCGGTCGCGCTGCTGCCGGCGTCGGTCGCCGAGCTGCGCTCGCGGGCGGACGTCGTCTACCGGCCGGTGGTGGACGCGACGCCGTACTCGCTGGCGCTCGCGTGGCCGGCCGGGGCGCGGGACCAGCGGATCGCGCGGTTCGTGCGGACGGCCACCGAGGTCAGCGAAGCACTACCTCGGCCGGGCGCTGTCCCGGCGGGGTGACCGTGTGGATGACCGGCGGCACCCGGACGTCGTCGGCCTCGAAGGCGATCCGCAGCTGCTCGACGTCCGCGCCGGTCATCAGCTCGGCGAGCTCGTCGGCGCGGGCGAGGGTGGCCGGGGCGAGTTCGACGGTGTCGTCGAGCGCGCCCCAGACGTCCCACTGGAGCATCTCGTGCTTGTTGAGCGCGGCGAGGTCGCGCACGACGTTGTGCCACGCGTACGGGATCCCGCGCAGGAACGGCACGTCGAGGTCCGGGTTGACGACCAGCAGGGCCGGGTCGAGCGCGCCCGCGCGGACCGCGGTCCACGCGTCGGCGCCGGTGCGGAAGCGGTCGCGGGGGACGTCGAGGAGGTCGAACTCGACGTCGTCCACCGGGTCGCGGAAGCCGGGTGGCAGCTGGGCTTCGACCAGGCGCCAGCCGTCGGCGGTGCGGACCTCGGCGACGACGTGGTCGAGGTACCAGCCGGGCATCAGGTAGCTCGCGACCCCGACGCGGGCGCGCGCCGGGATGCCGTGGTGGCGCGCCATCGAGACGAACAGCAGGGTGAAGTCGCGGCAGCAGCCGACGATCCGGTGCAGCGGCGGCCGCGGCTCGCCGGGCGGTGCCGGGTCGAGCTCGCGCAGGCGGGCCCACATGTCCGCGGCGTACCTCAGGGTGATCTCGTCGTTGCGGGCGGCCGGGAAGCCGTGGTCGGTGATCGGGCCCGAACCCCAGTAGTGGAACACCAGCTGGGACGCCGCTTCGCGCAGGGCGGTGAGATCGGCCGGGGTGGCGTCGAGCCAGGCCGCGTGCGGACCCGGGTCGGTGAACCGGCTGTGGCTGACGTAGAAGTCGTCCATAGCGGGAAGCTATCCGGATTTCAGGCGGATTGAACAGCCAGTTCCCCGCGGAACGTCGAACGGTAGGCGCTCGGCGACACCCCGAGCGCCGCCTGGAAGTGCTGGCGCAGTGAGGCCGCTGTGCCGAAACCGGCTTCCGTGGCGACGCGGTCGACCGGGAGGTCCGTCTCCTCGAGGAGCTGGCGGGCGCGCTCGACCCGTTGCTGGGTCAGCCACTGCAGGGCCGAGATGCCGACCTCCTCCCGGAAGCGGCGGGTGAAGGTGCGGGTGCTCATCGCCTCGCGGGCGGCGAGCTCGCGCAGGGTGAGCGGCCGGTGCAGGTTCTCCAGGGCCCACGCCCGGGCCGCCTTGGTCGAGGACGTGCGCGGCTCCGGGACCGGCCGCCGGACGAACTGGGCCTGGCCGCCCTCGCGGTGCGGGGACACCACCGTGCCGCGGGCGACCTCGTTGGCCACCGCCGTGCCGTGGTCGCGGCGGATCATGTGCAGCACCAGGTCGATGCCCGCCGCGACGCCCGCCGAGGTCAGGACGTCGCCGTCGTCGGTGTAGAGCACGCACGGATCGACCTCGACCTCGGGGAACCGGTCCTGCAGGTCCTGCGCCGAACGCCAGTGGGTGGTGGCGCGGCGGCCGTCGAGCAGGCCGGCCGCGGCGAGGACGAACGCGCCGGTGCAGATGGAGGCGATGCGTGCGTCCGGCGGGATGCGGTCGAGCGCCGCCTTGAGCGGCGGGGTCAGCACCCGGGCCAGCGGCTCGTACTCGACCCGGGACGCCGGGACGATCACCGTGTCGGCCTCGGCGAGCACCTCGGGGCCGCGCTCGACCGGGATGGTGACGTCTGTGTCGGTGCGGACCGGGCCGGGCTCGAGCGTGCAGGTCACCACCTCGTACAGCGGCTCGCCGTCCGCCGAGCGGGCCTGGCCGAACAGGCGGTGGACGATGCCCAGCTCGATCACGAGCATGCCGTGGCGGACCAGCACGGCGACGTGGTGGCGGTTCGGGTGCACGAATTCGGCCATGGCTCGATTCTTGCACATGGTGGCCATCAGGCCACTCGATCGCGCCGCGAACCAGCGTGATCATCGAGGGCATGAACGTGTTGTGGGTATTCGCGCACCCCGAGCCGCGCTCGCTGAGCGGCGCCCTCCGCGACGACGGGCTCCGGACGCTGCGGGAGCTGGGGCACGACGTCCGGGAGTCGGACCTCTACGCCATGAAGTGGAACCCGGTGGTCGGCGCCGCCGACTTCGGGGCCGCGGCCGGGGACGAGCGGCTGGTCGTCGGGGCGACGTCGGCCCGGGCGCACGCGCGCGGCGAACTGAGCGCGGACATCGTGGCCGAGCAGGAAAAGCTGGCCTGGGCGGACGCGGTCGTCGTGCAGTTCCCGCTGTGGTGGTACGGCCTGCCGGCGATCCTCAAGGGCTGGTTCGACCGCGTCTTCGTGAAGGGCTTCGGCTACGGCGTCCGCGCCGAAGACGGCCGGACCCTGCGCTACGGCGAAGGACGGCTCGCGGGCAAACGCGCGGTGGTGGTGCTCACCGCGGGTGCCCGCGAGCCGTCGATGGGGCAACGCGGGGTGAACGGCGCACTGGACGAGGTCCTGTTCCCGCTGCAGCACGGGACGCTCTTCTACGCCGGGATGTCGGTGCTCCCGCCGGTGCCGGTGTACGGCGCCGACCGCGTGCCGGACGACGAGTTCGCCGCAGCGCGAGACCGCCTTCGGGAACGCCTGCGCACGCTGGGAACCGACGAGCCGATCCCCTTCCGCCCGCAGAACGGCGGCGACTACGACGAAGACCTCGTCCTCCGCCCGGACCGCGCGCCGGGGGTCACCGGCCTGGGCGCCCACCTCACGCGGGCAGGGTGAGCCGCTGCCCCAGTCCCCCGTCCACCGGGAGGTCGGCGCCGGTGGTGAACGTCGCGTCGAAGGCCAAGAACAGCACCGCCGCCGCGACCTCCGCCACCGTCGCGTGGCGCTTCAGCGGGGTGGTCTCGTCACCGATTGCCTTGAACTCCGCCAAGACCTGCTCCGGCACACCGGTCACGCCCATCGTCGGCGTGTCGGTGTAGCCGGGGCTGACCACGTTGACCCGGATCCCGCGCGGGGCCAGCTCGGCCGCGTACGTGCGGGCGAACGAGCGCACCGCCGCCTTCGCCGCCGAATACAGGCCCATCCCGGCGATCCCCGCCTCGGCCGCGACCGATGTGGTGAACACGAACGAGCCCCCGGCCCGGACCAGCGGGGCGAGCCGCCGGGCCGTGAAGTACGCGCCCTTGGTGTTGACGTCGAACGTGCGGTCGTAGAGCTCCGGCGTCGCGTCCTCGTGCGGCGTCAGCGTCGAGAACCCGACGTTGACGAACACCAGGTCCAGCTCGCCGAGCTTGTCCGCGGCCACCGCGCCCAGCTCGGCGACGTCGGCCAGGCGCGCGGCGTCCGACGACAGCAGGTGGGCCTTGCCCGGCAGCGTCCCTTCCAGCGGCGAGACGTCCCGGCCGGTCAGCAGCACCTCCGCGCCGCCGTCGAGCAGGGCGCGGACCACCGCCAGACCTATGCCGTGCGTGCCGCCGGTGACGACGGCCTTCTTCCCGAGGTACTTCACCGGATCTCCTCGATGACGCTGGCGATCGCGTGGGCGCCGTGGCCCGCCGCGACCGCGCGGTCGAACAACTCACGCAGCACGGCGGGCACCGCCGTGCTGATGCCCTGGGCACGGCTCGTCTCGACCAGCATGGCGAGCCCGGCCGCGTTGATGTCCAAAGCGGACACGTCGGTCTCGTAGTCCCCGCCGGCCACCTGCTCGCCGATCCCGGTCAGGAACCCGCCGACGGCCGACTGCCACGCCGACGCCAACGGCGCGAACTGCGCCGGCGTGATGCCTTCGGTCCCGACCAGCGCCAGCGCGTGCAGGTAGCCGGCCATGGTCGACCACATCATGCCGAGCAGCGCCAGGTCGTACAGCGCCGCCAGTCCGGCGTCCTCGCCGAGGAACACCGGTGTCCCCAGCACTTCGAGCACGTCGCGCTGCGCCTCGAACACCGGCTCGGAGCCGCCGTAGAGGATCTGCGCCGCCGGTGTCCCGATGCCCTGCGGCACGGCCATGATCACGCCGTCCACGTAACCGATGCCTTCGGACGCGGCCCACTTCGCGACGCCGCGGGCCTGCTCCGGCGTCCCGGACGTGAGGTTGACGAGCACTTTCGGGGCAGCGGCCACCAGCACCGGCCGCTGGGTGTCGTATGTGGACAGACAGCTGATGACGACGTCCGCCGAAGCCGCTTCCGCCGGCGTCGCCGCGAGCCGGGCGCCGCGGTCGAGCAGCGGTCCCGCCTTGAGCGGCGACCGGTTCCACACCGAGACCTCGTACCCCGCCCCCAAGAGCGCCCCGGCGAGGGCGGCGCCCATCCGCCCCAGGCCGAGCACGCCCACCTGTTTCTTGCTTTCTCCCATGGGTTCCATGCTGCTGACGCGCTTTACACTGGACAAGTACCGACTAATAAGTCGGGTACTCACCAAAAGGTAAGGATCCTGGATGCTGCCTCGAACGTACCGCTGCGGGCTGGACGCGGCCATCGACGTCATCGGCGGCCGGTGGAAGGCCCTGATCCTCTGGGCGCTGCACGCCGAGCCGCTGCGGTTCGGCGAGCTGAAGCGGAAGGTGGCGGGGATCAGCGAAAAGATGCTGATCCAGGCCCTGCGCGAGCTGGAGGCGGACGAGATCGTGCACCGCGAGGTGTTCCACGAGATCCCGCCGAAGGTCGAGTACTCGCTGACCGAGCTCGGTCAGCGGCTGAACACCGCGTTGCTGCCGCTGGGCGACTGGGGCGAGGAGAACATGGCCGACATCGCGAACCGCCGCGGCGTCACGCCGGCGCCACCGCATACGGCTTCAGCGTGATCGCGTTGCCCGCCTTGAGCGGCAGCTCCTCGATCAGCTTGCGCCACGGCAGGTACGGCAGCAGCCGGTAGTTCAGGTTGCGGAACCGCAGCCACCCGCGCGTCGGCGGGACGAACCACTTCCCGTTGCCCTCGGCCAGTTTCTGGCACGCGTCGACGAACCCGCGCATCTCGCGGGTGTAGGCGTCGAACGCCGTCGCGTGGTCGCCGCCGGCCGCCGCGAGCTCGCCCGCGAGCACGTACGCGCCGACGATCGCGAGGCTGGTGCCCATCCCCGAGAGCGGCGCGGCGCAGTACGCGGCGTCGCCGACCAGCGCGACGCGCCCGTGTGCGTACGAGTCCAGCTTGATCTGGCTCGCCGAGTCGAAGTAGAAGTCCGGCGCTTCCCGCATCGCCTTCAGCAGCGTCGAGGTCTCCCAGCCGGTGTCACGGAACCGCTCCTCGACGATCCGGCGTTGCTGCGCGACGTCGCGGTGGTCGTAATCCAGCCGGTCGGAACCGAACCAGAACAGCGCCTTGGCCTCGGTGTTGCCTTTCGCGCTGTAAACCCCGACGGTCCGGTTGGGCTCGTTGTAGAACCGGCCGGCGTGGTCGAGCCCGAGGTGGTTCGGCACGGTGAAGATCGAGACGTGGTAGCCGAGGTCGTGGCGGAACCGGTCCTCGTCGCCGAAGACCAGCGACCGCACGTTCGAGTGCAGCCCGTCCGCGCCGACGACCAGGTCGAACTCGCGCGGCTCGCCGTGGGCGAAGGTGACCGTGACGCCGTCGCCGTGCTCGGTGATGCCGGTGATCGAGTCGCCGAAGACATACTCGACGCCGTCGCGCGTCGCGTCGTACAGGATGCGCGCGAGGTCGCCGCGCAGGATCTCGAGCTCGCCGCTCTGGTAGGTCGACGGCGTGACGACCAGCGGCCGGTTCACACTGTCCACATAGGTCACATCGCCCATCCGGGTGGCGGCCGCTTCGACCGCGCCCAGCAGGCCCATCCGGTCGAGGACCCGCAGTGACGCGCCGCGGAAGTCGACCGCGTAGCCGCCGTCGCGCAGCTCGGGGGCGCGCTCGACGACCGTCGGGGTGAAGCCGTGGCGGCGGAGCCAGAAGGCGAGGGCGGGGCCGGCGACGCTCGCGCCGGAGATGAGGACTCGGTTGTTCGGCATGCCGGGAACGGTAACCCCGATTTGGGCGATCGCGCAAGGCGTTTGCCTAAGACGTTCGTGCTAGGCTCCCGCCATGGGTAACAAGGAGTCACTGCTGGCCGGCGCGAAGCGCTGCCTGTACGAGAAGGGCTACGCCCGCACGACGGTGCGAGACCTGGCGTCGGCGGCGAACGTGAGCATGGCGGCCATCGGCTACCACTTCGGTTCGCGCGAATCACTCCTCAACGCCGCGCTGATCGAGGCGAACGAGGAGTGGGGCGAGACGCTGGCGAAGACGCTGCAGGTGGAGACCCCGCCGGACGCGGCACCGGCCGAGCGGTTCGGGCTGATCTGGCAGCGGGTGATCGAGTCGTTCGCCGAGCACCGCCGGATGTGGGCGGTGAGCTTCGAGGCCTGCTCGCAGCCGGACCTCGACGAGCACGTCCGCGCCCAGCTGGCGAACGCGGTCGAGCAGGCCCGCCACGGCCTGGCGAACCTCTTCCAAGGCCTCGACGACGGGAGCGCCGAGGCCCGGGCCGCCGGCACGGTCCACCAGGCCCTGCTTTCGGGCGTGATGCTCCAGTGGCTGATCGACCCGGGCCAGGCCCCCTCGGGCGCCGACCTGGTGCACGGCCTCCGCCTGATCGCGAAGGACGTGCTGACCTAGGCGGTGACCAGGTCCGCGCCGGCGAAGAACGTCGGCGCGGCCGACACCGCGTCGGCGTCCAGCAGCACGTCACCCGGACGACTGCCGTTGCCGAGCAGCACCCCGCCCCAGTTCATGCTCAGGTACTCGGCGCACAGCTCCAGCGTGCCGATCAGCGGCTGGGCCTCGCGCGCGGTCTCGCTCAAAACACTCACGCCCCACAGCGTCTTGCCGCGCATCCGCGGCTTGAACTCCACCGGCAGCCGCATCCAGCCCGACCAGTAGTCGAGGTAGAGCTTCACGCTCGCCGCCACCGAGTACCAGTACACCGGCGACACGATCACGATGTCCGTCGCCGCGAACGTCGCGTCCATCAGCAACTGCTCGTTCTCGCCCGGGGCCGGGTGCTCGCCGGCGCCGTGGCGGCGGTCCTCGAACGGCGGCAGCGGCACTTCCGGCAGCCGGATCCACCGCTGTTCGACGTCCTTGGGCAGCTCCTTGGCCGCCAGCCGGGCCAGCATTTCCGTGTTGCCCCCGGCCCGTGCGGCGCCCACCAGGAACAGGAAGCTGCGATCGCTCATGTCCACCCTCTCGATGTACTTGCATGTACATATAAATACTGTCCCTGGACTATCCTGGCGTCAAGAGGAGGCCGGAAGATGACCGTCGACGAACAGGCCTGGGGCCGCGTGCTCGTGCTGCACGCCCGGATCGAGCAGGAACTCGCCAAAGCCCTGCAGCGCCGCCACGGGCTCGGGCTGTCGGAGTACCGCGCGCTCGGCAAGCTCGTCGCGGACCCCCGTGGCGAGCTGCGGATGCAGGAGCTCGCCGACGCGATCGGCCTCAACCAGAGCTCGGTCAGCCGGATGTGCGCCCGCCTCGAAGACGCCGGCCTGACCATCCGCGACCTCTGCGAAGACGACCGCCGCGGCGTCTACTCGGTGATCACCGACGCCGGCCGCAAGCGCTACGCCGAGACCGAGCCGACGTACAACGCCGTGCTCCGGACCGCGCTCGACAAGGCCGCGAGCGACCCGGAGCTCGCCACCGCAGTCTCCGCCGTCCGCGGCGCTTGACCCTTATATGCCTCGATGGTTATATGCACGCATGGCCGCGAAGCTGCTGACCGACGAAGAACGTCCCGCCCTCCGGCTGGAACGCCGGCTGAAGCACGCGCCGGAGAAGGTCTGGCGGGCCATCACGGACCCGGCGGAACTCGAGCACTGGTTCCCGGCGAAGGTCGACGTCGAACTGCGGGCCGGTGGCGCGATCCGGTTCACCTTCCCCGGCGAGGACTCCGCGACGACCGGGCAGGTCGTCACCGCCGACCCGCCGCGTGAGTTCACCTTCGTCTGGAACGACGACACCCTGCGCTGGCTGATCTCTCCCGACGGCGAAGGCAGCCTCCTGGAGTTCACCCACACCTTCGGCCGCGGCGACCCGGCCATCGCGAAGCTCGCCGGAGCCCGGACCGCGGCCGGCTGGGACGTCTGCCTCGACGCGCTCGCCGCGCGACTGGCCGGACGGGCCTTCGAGCACCCGCGGGAGTGGCACGGGCGGATGGCGTCCTATGTGGACGAATTCGGCCTCGACGATGGCGAAATCCTCGGCGACGGCACGATCCGCTTCCGCCGCGACCTCGGCTGGAAACCCGAGGCGGAGCTCCGGCCACTGCTGCCGGACGAACCCGGTTGGGAGCTGGTCCACGACCCGCTCGAGGGCACCCGCGTCGAGTTCACCGAGCCGGCCGGCGACGACGTCCCGGCGCAGCTGGCCCACCGGCACGAGCAGCTGGACCGGCTGTTCGCCGCCACACACGGCGTCGACCTGCCGGAGTGGCCGCCGGAGCGCGTGGCCGCCGTGCGGAAGCACTACGCGGAGCATCCGACCCAAGGTTGACGCGCGGGCCGGAGGTCCGCATTACGGTCGGTTCATGCGCATTCGCGTCGTCCTGGACGTCTTGGCCGTCCTGGTGCTGACCCTGGGGGCCGGCGGCAACCTCGCCGCCGGCGCGTGGGCGCTGCCGCCGTGGCTGCCCGCCTGGCTGGGCTGGACCATTCTCGCGCTGAGCGTGACGCCGATCGTGCTCCGGCGCTGGTGGCCGCGGCCCGCCTACATCCTGTCGCTGGTGCTGACCGCGGCGGCGGTGCCGATCGGCGGGCCGGTGCTGGCGATCGCCGTCGTGGCGGCGGGCTGCGCGCTGTACAGCTTCGTGGTGGCGGGCGGCAGCCGGGCGACCCGGGTCGGCTTCGCGGCCGGGCTGCTCGGCGTCGGCGTGCTCGGCGTCGCGGTGCCGAACCCGAGCACGGCGACCACGGTGAACTTCGCCGCGTCGGCGCTGATCGTCGGGTTCGCGCTCGGCACCGCCGTCCACGGCCGCCGCGAGCACGCCGCGATCGAGCGGGAAGCCCATGCGCAGCAAGCGGTTTCGGCGGAACGGCTGCGGATCGCGCGGGAGATGCACGACGTCGTCGCGCACAGCATGAGCCTGATCGCGGTGAAGGCGGCGGTCGGCAACCACGTCGCCCTGGAACAGCCCGACCAGGCCCGCGACGCGCTGCGCGTCATCGAAGACACCAGCCGCGAGACGCTGGCCGAACTGCGGCGCATGCTCGGCGTGCTCCGCGACGGCACGGGTGTCCCGGCACTGGCGCCGGCCCCGTCGCTCGACGACCTGCGCGCGCTCGCCGAACGCGCGCAGCAGGCGGGTCCGGCTGTCGACCTGCGCGTCGACGGCCTCACCGAACTGCCGAGCGGCGTCGGCCAGTCGGTGTACCGGATCGTCCAGGAAGCCTTGACCAACGTGGTCAAGCACGCGAGCGCAACGCAGTGCCGGATCCGCGTGACGGGCGGCGACGGCGACGTGACCATCGAAGTGCTCGACAACGGCCGCGGCGGCTCCGCGACCCCGGGCCACGGCCTGATCGGGATGCGCGAACGGGTCGCGGTCTACGACGGCGAGTTCTCCGCGGAACCGGCCGAAACCGGCTTCCGCGTATACGCGCGTTTGCCGTACGAAGAACCGGTGGCGGCCCGGTGACCCGCGTCCTGATCGCCGACGACCAGGCGCTGCTGCGCGGAAGCTTCCGGGTGCTGGTGGACAGCGCACCGGGCCTCGAGGTCGTCGCGGAAGCCTCCGACGGCGCCGAAGCCGTGGCCTTGACGCGCGTGGAACGGCCGGATGTGGTGCTCATGGACGTCCGGATGCCGGAGATGGACGGCATCGAGGCCACCCGCCGCATCTGCGCGGAGACCGACGTCCGGGTGCTGATGCTGACGACGTTCGACCTGGACGAGTACGTGTATTCGGCGTTGCGCGCGGGAGCGAGCGGCTTCCTGCTGAAGGACACCCGCCCGGCGGATCTCCTGGCGGCGATCGAAGTCGTGGCTTCGGGCGACGCACTGCTGGCCCCCTCGGTGACAAGGCGCCTGGTGGCGGAGTTCGCACGGCTGCCGTCCGGGCCGGTGACCCGCTTGGACGGCGTGACGGCCCGCGAGCAGGAGGTGCTGACGCTGATCGCGCGGGGGTTGTCGAACGACGAGATCGCGGCCCGCCTGCACGTGGGGATAGCGACGGTGAAGACCCACATCGGCAGGCTCCTGCACAAACTGGCGGCCCGCGACCGGGCCCAGCTGGTGATCGCGGCCTACGAGTCGGGACTGGTCCGGCCTACACCGCCCGCGTGAACGGCGCGAAGCGGCGGCTGGGATCGCCAGGGAGCGCGCGGCCGCCGAAGACCAGGCGCGGTGCAGGTGCTGTGGGGGCCAGGCCGCGCTCGCGGACCCACGCGGTCAGGGCCGGAAACCGGAAGTCCGGATCCACGCGCACCTCGCCGCGCACCGACCGCGCCACCCCGCGGATCAGCGTCTTCGCCTGCTCCTCCGTCTCCGCGACGACCGGGCCGATCACCGTCACGTGGCCGACGTCCGTCCCGAACGCGAAGCCGCCGTCGACCACGAAGGGCGTCCCCAGCCGCTTCAGCAGGGGCCGCCGGTCGACGCCGTGGGCCGCGAGATCCAGCGCGAACACGTCGGACAGCGACGCGGGAGAAGCGCCGGGCCCGCCGTCGTCGGCGAAGGCGCCGACGTGGCCCTGGCAGCCACCGTCGGCCACGAACCCCATCGACTCGTACAGCGGCAGGCCGAACTTCGAAGCGTGGAGCCAGACCACCCGGTCGCCCGCCGCGGCGAGCGCGTGCGCGGTGATCGCGCGGCCCAGGCCCTGCCGCTCGTAGCGGCGCGCGACCAGCACCATCGAGATCGACGCCACCGCGTCGAACGCCACCAGCACGCAGGAAGCGGCCAGGCCGTCGCCGTCCGGAGCGTCGATCCCGAACACCGTCCCGGCCTCGTGCAGCAGCGCCCACTTCGGGGGTTCGCGCGGCCACGAGCGCGACTCGGCCAGGTCGGAGCAGGCGGGCAGGTCGCCGGCCGGCAGGGTGCGGATCTCCATGGACGTTGCCTACGCCACACGCCAAGTGACCGGCAAGTAGCTAAGCTCCCGTGGCATGAGCAGTGCGACGGAGCCGCTCGGGACGCCGCCCGAGGATGAACCGGACATCCACACCACGGCCGGCAAGCTGGCCGACCTGTACCGCCGTTACGACGAAGCGGTGCACGCCGGCTCGGCCCGGGCGGTGGAAAAGCAGCACGCCAAGGGCAAGAAAACCGCCCGCGAACGGATCGAGCTCCTCCTCGACGAGAACTCCTTCGTCGAGCTCGACGAGCTGGCCCGGCACCGCTCGACCAACTTCGGCCAGGAGAAGAACCGGCCGTACGGCGACGGCGTCGTCACCGGGTACGGGACCGTCGACGGCCGGCCGGTCTGCGTGTTCAGCCAGGACGTCACCGTCTTCGGCGGCAGCCTCGGCGAGGTCTACGGCGAGAAGATCGTCAAGGTGATGGACCTGGCGATCAAGACCGGCCGCCCGATCATCGGCATCAACGAAGGCGGCGGCGCGCGCATCCAGGAGGGCGTCGTCTCGCTCGGCCTGTACGGCGAGATCTTCCGCCGCAACGTGCAGGCTTCCGGCGTCATCCCCCAGATCTCGCTGATCATGGGCGCGAACGCCGGCGGCCACGTCTACTCCCCCGCGCTGACCGACTTCGTCGTGATGGTCGACGAGACCTCGCAGATGTTCATCACCGGCCCGGACGTCGTCAAGACGGTCACCGGCGAGGACGTCACCTTCGAGGAGCTCGGCGGCGGCCGCACCCACAACACGAAGTCCGGCGTCGCGCACTACCTGGGCTCCGACGACGAGGACGCCATCGCCTACGTCAAGGAACTGCTCTCCTACCTGCCGCAGAACAACCTGTCCGACGCACCGGTGTTCGACCCGGCGGACAACCCGGCCGGGTTCTTCGAAGACGTCACCGACGCCGACCGCGAGCTCGACACGATCATCCCGGACTCGCCGAACACCCCGTACGACATGCACGAAGTCATCAACCGGGTGGTCGACGACGGCGACTTCCTCGAGGTCCACGAGCTGTTCGCGCCGAACATCATCGTCGGCTTCGGCCGCGTCGACGGCCACAGCGTCGGCGTGGTGGCCAACCAGCCGACCCAGTTCGCCGGCTGCCTCGACATCGACGCGTCCGAGAAGGCCGCGCGGTTCGTCCGCACCTGCGACGCGTTCAACATCCCGGTGCTCACCTTCGTCGACGTCCCGGGCTTCCTCCCGGGCACCGACCAGGAGTGGAACGGCATCATCCGCCGCGGCGCGAAGCTGATCTACGCCTACGCGGAGGCCACGGTCCCGCTGGTCACGGTCATCACGCGCAAGGCGTACGGCGGCGCGTACGACGTCATGGGCTCGAAGCACCTCGGCGCCGACATCAACCTGGCCTGGCCGACGGCCCAGGTCGCGGTGATGGGCGCCCAGGGCGCGGCGAACATCGTCCACCGCAAGACCCTGGCCAACGCGGCGAACGAAGGCCGCGACGTCGACGCCCTCCGCGCCGAGCTGATCCAGGAGTACGAGGACACGCTGCTGAACCCGTACGCGGCGGCCGAGCGCGGGTACGTCGACTCGGTGATCGCGCCGGCGCACACCCGCGGGCACGTCGCCCGGGCGCTTTCGCTGCTGCGGAACAAGCGCGAGTCGCTGCCGCCCAAGAAGCACGGGAACATCCCGCTGTGAGCGAGTCCGAAACGCGCCCCTTGCTGCGAGTGGTCCGCGGGAACCCGAGCGACGCCGAGCTGGCGGCGCTGACGGCGGTCGTCGCCGCGGCGTCGGCGGCGAAGGCGCCTGAGAAGCCGAAGCCGCGTACGTCGTGGTGGGGCGATCACGCTGCTTCGCTGCGTCGGCCGCTTCACCCCGGCGAAGGCGCTTGGCGCGCTTCGGGGCTGCCTCAGGGCTGAAGGGCGTCCAGGAAGACCGTCGGGGCTTCGTTGTCCCGGACGATCGTGCCCAGCAGTGCCGCGAGCCGGTCGCGGTCCGGGGTGCTCAGGCCCGCGGCCAGCTCGTCGACCCGGCGGCACGTCGCCGCGTAGAAGTCTTCGGCGAGCTCGTGGCCTTCGGCGGTCAAGAGGACGTGGACGGCCCGGCGGTCGTCCGGGTCGGGCTCGCGGCGGACGAGCCCGCGCCGGACCGCGCGGTCGACCAGGCCGGTGAGGCTCGACTTCTCGAGGCCGAGCGTCGCGCCCAGATCGCCCATGCCGTACGGGCGGCCCATCAGCACGCACAGCAGCTGGCCCTGCTGCACGGTGAGCCCGTACTCGCGGGCGGACTCGGCGTAGACGGCGTTCACCAGGAACGACGCCCGCACGAGCCCGGCCACCACGCCCAGGTCCGCCCCGCTTTTCCCCATCCGGTCAGCCTACGGCTTCCCGCACCGCGGGCACGATCTCCTCGGCCCACCGGGCGGCGGCGGCCGCGTCGGGCGTGCTGCCGCCGGGCCCGAAGAGCACGAACCCCGCGGCGCCGTGCTCCAGCACCGCGCCGGTCAGCTCCTCGACCCACTGGGCGGGCGAGCCGCCGATCCAGCGTCCGTCGCCGTCACGGGTGCGGGCGAGCGGCTCCGCCGTGATGCGGCCGGGGAAGTTGTAGACGGTGGCGATGCCGGCGGGGTCCCGCCCGGCGTCGACGGCGGCCTTATCGATGAGCGGACGCGAGGTCCGGTACCGCTCGCTGAGCCAGTCGGCGGCGTGCCCGGGCATCCACCCGTCGGCCACCCGCCCGGTGACGGCCAGCGACTTCGGCCCGACGGACCCGGTCCACACCGGCGGCATCTCTTCTTCGGCGGGCACGAGGTCGGTGACCCGGTGGAACTCGCCGTCGAAGGTGACCGGTCCACCGCCCCCGCCGAGCATCTTGACCAGCCGGATGCCCTCTTCGAAGGCCCGCACGGCCTGCCCGGGGGTGAGTTTGGGGAAGCCGAGCCGCGCGATGTCGTCCCACAGCCCGCCGACGCCCATGCCGAGCACGATCCGGCCGCCGGTCAGCGCGGACAGGCTCGTGATGGTGCGCGCGAGCACCGCCGCGGGCCGGGTCGGCAGGTTGGTGACGCTGACCAGGCCGGAGATGCGTTCGGTTCGCCCGAGCAGGACGCCGATTTCGGCGTACGCGTCGAGCCGGTCGGCGTGGTACGGGTGATCGGAAACGGTGATCAGGTCGAGGCCACCCCGGTCGGCCTGGACGGCCAGTTCGAGGGTGCCGGGGACGGCGGTGACCGCGGTGGACACGCCGATGCCGAAGTACGTCATGATTCCTCCCAGTTAGTTCGCACCACGAACATAACACAGGTGGTTCTTGATGCGAACTACTTGATTTCCCGAGTCGCCGAGCGATGCTTTCTCGCCGTGTACGGACGGTCACAGGATTGGCCGTGGACCGTCCGCTACCCCAGCCCGTATAGTCCACGTGGAATAACCGACCGGGAGGGATCGAACCATGGCCTCGGCCAAGCTGACGCCACTCGGCCTCGCCGTGCTGGAGCTGCTCCACGAGAAGCCCATGCACCCTTACGAGATGGCCGCGCTCATGCGCGAGCGGTACGTCGACGTCCGGGTCAACGTGAAGGCCGGTTCGCTCTACCACACCGTGGAACGGCTGCACCGCGGCGGTTTCATCGAGGTCGTCGACACGCAGCGCGACGGCAGGCGGCCCGAACGGACCGTCTACGGCATGACGCAGACCGGGCTCGACGAGTTCAACCGGCGTGGCCGCGAACTGCTGGGGGACGTCGCCACCGAGTTCCCCGCCTACCTGTCCGGCCTCGCCGTGATCGACGAACTGGGGCGCGAAACGACGTTGAACGAGCTCGAAACCCGGATCATGCGGCTGCGCGCCGCGGTGGCCTCCGACCGGACCGTGCTGCAGCGGCTCACCGAGGACAAGACGCCGGAGATCTACTGGCTCGACTGGCGCTACAGCTGCGACCACCGGCAGTTCGAACTCGAGTGGACCGAACGCCTCGCCGAGGACCTGCGTTCCGGGCGGATCCCGTTCCAGGAACACCAACCACCCAAGCTCACGCTCATCACCAGGGAAGACGACGATGAACGCAAGACAAGCTAACCCGTGGGCCGCGCTGGGCGCGCTGTGCCTCGGCTTCTTCATGATCCTGCTCGACACGACGATCGTGTCGATCGCGATCCCGACCATGCTGCGCGAGCTGGGCGCCGGGCTGAACTCGATCGTCTGGGTGATCAGCGTCTACCTGCTCACCTACGCCGTGCCGATGCTGTTCACCAGCCGGCTCGGTGACCGCTTCGGCCCGAAGCGCGTGTTCCTCGCCGGGCTCGTGGTGTTCACCGGCGCGTCGCTGTGGTGCGGCCTGTCCGGCAACGCCGAGATGCTCATCGCCGCGCGGGCCGTGCAGGGGCTCGGCGCCGCGCTGATGACGCCGCAGACGCTGGCCTTCATCACGCACCTGTTCCCGCCGGCCAAGCGCGGCCCGGCGATGGGCATGTGGGGCGGGGTCGCCGGGCTGGCGACGATCGCCGGTCCGCTGCTCGGCGGCGTACTGGTCGACCACTTCGGCTGGGAGTGGATCTTCTACGTCAACGTGCCGATCGGCGTGATCGCCGTCGTGCTCACCCTGCTGCTGGTGCCGGACTGGCAGCCGAAGCACGCGCACTCGTTCGACCTGCTGGGCATCCTGCTTTCGAGCGCGGCGCTGCTGTGCATCGTGTTCGGCGTCCAGAACGGCCAGCAGTACGACTGGGGCACGGTCTTCGGCGGCGTCACGGTGTTCGAGATCATCGGCGCCGGCGTGGTGCTGATGATCGCCTTCCTGGTGTGGCAGCGCTTCAACAAGCGCGAGCCGCTGCTGCCGCTGCAGGTGTTCTCCAACCGGAACTTCTCGGCCGGGACGCTCACCGCGACCACCGTCGGCTTCGCGATGACCGGCATGTTCCTGCCGCTGGTCATCTACATCCAGTCGGTGCTCGGGCTGAGCCCGACCATGGGCGGCCTGCTCACCGCGCCGATGTCGCTGCTGTCCGGCATCATCGCGCCGTTCGTCGGGCGCGCGTCGGACAAGGTGAACGGCAAGTACCTGGTGATGTTCGGCCTGGCGGCGCTCGCGGCCGGGCTGGGGATCATCGCGCTGCAGGCGCGCCCGGACAGCAACGCGTGGGCGTTCGTCCCGGCCCTGCTGGTGTGCGGGCTCGGCATCGGCTGCATCTTCTCGCCGATGAGCAACCTGACGATGGGGTCGGTCGAGCCGCGGCTGGCCGGGACCGCGTCCGGCATCTTCAACACCGCGCGCCAGGTCGGCGGCGTGCTCGGCAGCGCGGCGATCGGCGTGCTGCTGCAGGCGCGGATCAGCGCGTCCATCGCGGACGAGGCCACGAAGGCGGCGGCGCAGCTGCCGGCGCAGTACCGGGCGCCGTTCGCCGAGGGGATCGCGCACGCGGCGGCGAGCACCGGGGAGTTCGGCTCGGCAGGCGGCCCGTCGCCGATACCGGGGCTGCCCGCGGAGATCGCCGCGCAGGCGGGGAAGCTGGCCACCGAAGCGGTCCACAACGGACTGACCGACGCCGCCCGGGTGACGATGCTGCTGCCGATGGGCGTGCTCCTGCTCGGCGTTCTTTCCGCCGCGGTGCTGCAGCGGGTCAAGCCGCGCTGGGAAACCCCGGCCCCGGCGCCCGAGGCGGCCGCGGCCTGAAATCGCGCAGACCCCCGTTCCGGTGTCGGGTACCGGAGCGGGGGCCTGCACGGACCGCGGGAGCGGTGGCTCAGCGGTTGTACGACAGGCCGAACCCGTACGGGAACAGGCCCTGCTTGCCGTCACCGGTGTTGACCGGTTCCTGGGAAGAGCTCGCCGGCCAGGTGAAGCTCAGCTTCCCGGTCGGGTTGTAGTCGCCGTACAGCACATCCGCGACACCGGCGCCTTCCGCGCCCGGCAGCCAGGCCGCCACCAGCGCCTTGGCCGACGGCAGCTGCGCCGCGATGTCCAGCGGCCGCCCGGAAACCGTCACCACGACCAGCGGCACGCCCGAGGCCTTCAGCTTGCCGATGAGGGCGACGTCTTCGGCGTCGAGGCCGAGTCCGTTCGGCCGGTCGCCCTGCCCTTCGGCGTACGGCGTTTCGCCCACCACGGCGACCGCGGCCTTGTAGCTGGAGTCGATTCCGCCACCCGCACGGTCATAGGTCACCACTGTGCCTTTCCCGGCACCGGCCTTGATGCCGTCGAGGACCGTCGTGCCCGGGATCACCCGCTCGCCGCTCTGGCCCTGCCAGGTCAGCGTCCAGCCGCCGGCCTGGTTGCCCAGGTTGTTCGCGTTCTTCCCGGCCACGAAGATCTTGTTGTTGTCCTTGGCCAACGGCAGCACGCCCTCGTTCTTGAGCAGCACCTGCGACTCGCGCACCGCCTGCCGCGCCACGGCGTGGTGCGCCGCGCTGCCGAAGTCCTGCTGCAGCGAGCGGTCGGTGTACGGGTGCTCGAACAGGCCCAGCTCGAACTTCTTGGTGAGGATCCGGCGGTTGGCGTCGTCGATGCGGGACATCGGGACGTGCCCGTTGCCGACCTCCGCCTTCAGCGTGCTGATGAACTTCAGGTAGTCGTTGGGGACCATGACCATGTCGATCCCGGCGTTGACGGCCTGGCTGACCTCGGCCGCGGTGAAGCCGGAGCGGCCGTCGATCTGGTCGATGCCGTTCCAGTCGGAGACCACGAACCCGGAGAAGCCCAGCTCCGTCTTGAGCAGGTCGGTGATCAGGAACTTGTTGCCGTGGTCCTTGACGCCGTTCCAGCTGTTGTAGCTGATCATCACCGAGCCGACGCCGTGGGCGATCGCGGCCTGGAACGGCGGTAGGTGGATGCGCCGCAGCTCGTCGAGGCCGATCTGGGTGTTGCCCTGGTCGACGCCGCCGGTGGTGCCGCCGTCGCCGATGAAGTGCTTGGCCGTGGCCATGATCGACGTCGTGTCGCCCAGCGAGGCACCCTGCAGGCCCTCGATGACCACGGAGTTCGCGACGGCGTTGGCGGGGACTTCGCCGAAGGACTCGTACGTGCGGCCCCAGCGGTCGTCGCGCGCGACGCACAGGCAGGGCGCGAAGCCCCACTTGACGCCGGTGGCGGCGGACTCCCGCGCGGTGATCGCGCCGATCTGCTCGGCCAGCTGCGGGTCGTTGGCCGCGCCGAGGCCGATGTTGTGCGGGAAGATCGTGGCGCCGGAGACGTTGTTGTGGCCGTGCACGGTGTCCGAGCCGTAGACGATCGGGATGCCGAGGCCGGTCGAGGTCGCCGCCCGCTGGTAGGCGTCGACCATGTCCGCCCACCCCTGCGGGGTGTTCGGCGCCGGCGTCGAACCGCCGCCGGAGAGGATGGAGCCGAGCCGGGCGGCCGCGGACTGGGCGGGGGTCGCGGCCCCGCGCTCGCCCTGGGTCATCTGCCCGACCTTGTCGTCGAGCGTCATCCGCGCCATCAGGTCCGTGACGCGGTCGGCCACCGAGGCGCGCGGGCTCCGGTACAGCGGTGTGACGGCGGCGGACGCCATCGGGAC
Organism: Amycolatopsis sp. NPDC004747; assembly: GCF_053601335.1. Classification (NCBI taxonomy): domain Bacteria; kingdom Bacillati; phylum Actinomycetota; class Actinomycetes; order Pseudonocardiales; family Pseudonocardiaceae; genus Amycolatopsis; species Amycolatopsis sp. NPDC004747. Next base: position 31,779 of record NZ_JBSGBQ010000026.1, read on the forward strand.
GAGGGCCGTGCCCGCGACGAGGAGGCCGGCCAAAGCGGTGGTTCGCAATGATCTCGTGGTGCGGAGGAGCGGCATCGGTCTCTCCGTGACAGTCCGTCGATCCATAAGTTGCGAGCCAAAACAAATTAGCTCTCCCGTGGCGTGACGCCGGTCACAATTCGGTCACGACCGCCTGGTCAAGTAAGTTTCAGTCGTGCAGTTCGTCCTCGCCTCCCAGTCCCCCGCCCGCCTCGCCCTCCTGCGCTCCGCGGGCCTCGATCCCGCCGTGTTCGTCTCCGGCGTCGACGAGGACGCGGTCGCCGCCTCCCTGCCCGATCCGTCGCCGTCCGAGCTGGTCGCGGCCCTCGCCGCAGCCAAGGCCGAGGCGGTCGTCGACCAGGTCGCCGCCGTGCACCCGGACGCCGTCGTCGTCGCCTGCGATTCGATGCTTTCGATCCACGGGCAGATGGTCGGGAAGCCCGGTTCGCCGGACGTGGCGCGCACCCGCTGGGCCGCGATGGCGGGAACATCCGGTGAACTGCTCACCGGGCACGCGGTCGTCCGGCTCGACGGCGGGACGCGCGCGAAGGAGACCGCGGGCTGGGAATCGACCACCGTCCGGTTCGGCACGCCGAGCGCGGCGGAGATCGACGCCTACGTCGCCAGCGGCGAGCCGCTCAACGTCGCCGGCGGCTTCACGATCGACGGCCGGGGCGGCTGGTTCGTCGAAGGCCTCGACGGCGGCCACACGAGCGTCATCGGGATCAGCCTGCCGCTGACGCGCCGGCTGCTGGCCGAGGTCGGCGTGAGTGTCGTGGATCTCTGGCAGTCTCCCGCATCCTGAGAAGGGCACCACACCTTCGGGTGATCCGGAAGAGTCGCCTCTTGCCTAACGTTCTCTTTACCCGGCAAGACTGGAAACTTTCGAGCACCGGAGTCGCCCCGTGTCTTTCGTACGGACATACACCAAGCCGCGGGTGTTCGCGGCCGCGGTTCTCGGCTCGCTCGTCGTCGGCGCCCTCCTGGGTGTCGTCGCGCGGCAGACCGAGGCCGGCTGGCTGACCGATCTCCTCGACCAGATCGGCACCATCTTCACCACGCTGCTGCAGATCGCGGTGATCCCGCTGGTCTTCACGGCGATCGTGGTCGGCATCAACAGCCTCCGGAAGCTCGGCGGCGGCCGCACCGCCGCCCGCCTCGGCGGCAAGACGGTGCTCTGGTTCGCCATCACCTCGTTCATCGCGTCGCTGATCGGCATCGTGGTCGGCCGGATCTTCAACCCGGGCGCCGGCGGGCTCGGCGGCGTCGAAGCGACCGCCAAGAACGCCGACAAGGCGGCGAAGAGCGTCGACCACTGGGGATCCTGGGACGCCTTCGTCAACGGGCTGCTGCCGGAGAACTTCGTGAAAGCGTTCTCCGACGGCGAGACGCTGCAGGTGCTGTTCCTCGCGCTGGTCATCGGGGCCGCGGCCTACAGCCTGGGTGACAAGGCGAAGCCGTTCGTCGACTTCACGACGAGCGTGTTCGAGATCATCCAGCGCTACCTCGGCTGGATCGTCCGGCTGGCCCCGATCGGCATCGTCGGCCTGATCGGCGCGGCGGTGTCGAACTACGGCGACGCGCTGTTCCGGCCGCTGTTCTCCACCACGCTCGCGGTGTACGTCGGCTGCCTGCTCGTGCTGTTCGTCGTCTACCCGATCCTGCTGCAGTTCGTGGCGAAGGTCAGCCCGCTCAAGTTCTTCGCGAAGGCGGGCACGGCGATCCAGTTCGCGTTCGCCTCGCAGTCCTCGGCCGCGACCCTGCCGCTGACCCGCCAGTCCGCGGTCAACCTCGGCGTCCAGCCGGCGTACGCGGCCTTCGCGACCCCGCTCGGCAGCGCGACCAAGATGGACGGCTGCGCGGCGGTGTTCCCGGCGATCGCGGCGATCTTCGTGGCCAACCTGGCCGGGGTGTCGCTGAACTTCTGGCAGTACGTCGGCATCGTCGTGGTCGCCGTGGTCGGCGCGCTGGCGACGGCCGGGACCACGGGCTGGCTGACGGCCTTCACGCTGACGACGTCGTTCATCGGCCTCGACGCCAAGCAGGTGGCGCTGGGCCTGGCGCTGATCTACTCGGTCAACCCGATCATGGACATGATGCGGACGGCGACGAACGTGGCCGGCCAGATCGTGGTGCCGACGATCGTGGCGCGCAGCGAAGGCCTGCTCGACGACGAGGTCCTCAACGCCCCGACCGACCGTCCCGAGCACAGCGACGACGGCTCGGCGGCCCGGCACACCGAACCCGCCCCCGCCTGATCCGCACGCCCGTGAAGGCCGCCTCGAGGGTTCGAGGCGGCCTTCACGTCGTTCAGGACGGGCAGCTGCGCAGGTCGGCCCGGGTCAGGCGGATGTCCGGCCAGCCGCGCAGGTCCGACGGCGACGTCACCCGCCGCGTGCAGCCCACCGAACGGCCCGAAAGCTCGTACACCTCGCCCAGCACCGGGGCCGCCGTGCACTTAGGGGTGCCGGACGCGGAATCCGGGCAGTCGTGGCGGACCACGATCACGTCGGGGCTGGCGTCGCCCGTGACGTCGTAGAGCGACAGCGTCCCGGCGTCGGCGTAGAACGGCTTGCCCCAGTCGCGCCACACTCCCCCGCTGTCGACGAGCAGTTCGCCGTACGCGGCCGTGCCGTCGTCGCCGACGTCGCCGCGGACCAGGCACGCCGGGTCCGGGCCGTCGATGCAGCGCAGCGAGTTCTGGTCCAGCCGCACACCCAGCTGGGCGATCGACAGCTCGAACACCGTGCCCGGCTCGGGCCCGACGCGCAGGCGCGCCGAACCGCCCGCCGAGTCGGTCAGCAGCACCACCGGCGTGCCCCCGACGGTCATCGCCGCGAGCTGGCGGCACGGGCCGCCGCCGCAGGTCACCGCGGGTGTCACCGGGGCAGCGGCGGGTTCGGCCGCGCCGGACGACGCCTCGGGGCGCGGCCGCAGCAGGAACACCGCGCCGATCGCGCCGAGGGTGACCACCGCGGCCAGCACCGCGGTGAGCAGCGCCGACCGGGGCGTCCGCGCTGCCGTAGTCCGCATGAGTCAGAGCGTAAGCCGCTTCACGTACGCGTGTCGGCAACGCCCCGTCAGGGTGTGACTGAATCCCCCGGGGGTGCAACCCCCGTACCCCGCCCGAGGGGCTCCGCCCCCACGGACCCCCCAAAGCGTGGTTGCCCGACAGGGTCACGAGTAGCGGAACGTGTCCGTCTATGTTGTTGTGGTGACGAATCCGAACCTGCCTCCCGCCCTGTACCTCCCGACCGGCCCGGTCAACGTCGAAGCCGAGGGCGCGTCGATCGAGCTGCGCCGCACGCCGGACGGCCGCACCGCGCTGGTCGCCTTCACCGCGCTGGACCGGCTGATCGACTGCTGCGGCGAGCACCAGCCGTGGGTGCTGGTGAACACCGAGCACCTGCCGAAGGTGCACCAGGCGAACCCGTACGACGTGATCGTGCTCGATTCGCCGCTGCCCGAGGAGCTGCGCCACCACGTCTGAGCGTGGTTCACCTCTCACTCAAGAGACTCCCGACGTCAGATCCGTAGACTTCCCTGATGCCGCGTGGGCGGTCAGCAATGCAGCTGTCGGACGCAGGAGGTGCGGGGTGGCCGAGCAGGTCGGCGAAACCACGGGTGGTCCGGTGACCAAGATCCTGGTCGCCAACCGTGGCGAAATCGCGGTACGCGTCATCAGAGCCGCGAAGGACGCTGGCCTGGCCAGTGTCGCGGTGTACGCGGACCCGGATCGCGACGCGCCTCACGTGCGCCTGGCCGACGAAGCCTTCGCGCTGGGCGGCACGACGGCCGCCGAGAGCTACCTGAACTTCGACAAGCTCCTGGACGCCGCCAAGCGGTCGGGCGCCGACTCGGTGCACCCCGGCTACGGCTTCCTGTCCGAGAACGCGGACTTCGCCCAGGCCGTCCTCGACGCCGGGCTGACCTGGATCGGACCGAGCCCGCAGGCCATCCGCGACCTCGGCGACAAGGTCACCGCGCGCCACATCGCCATGCGCGCGGGCGCGCCGCTGGTGCCGGGCACGAAGGAGCCGGTCAAGGACGCCGGGGAGATCGTCGCGTTCGCCGACGAGCACGGGCTCCCGGTGGCCATCAAGGCCGCGTTCGGCGGCGGTGGCCGCGGCCTGAAGGTCGCCCGCACCCGCGAAGAGATCCCCGAGCTGTTCGAGTCGGCCACCCGCGAGGCGGTCGCCGCGTTCGGCCGCGGCGAGTGCTTCGTCGAGCGGTACCTGGACAAGCCGCGGCACGTCGAGGCGCAGGTGCTGGCCGACATGCACGGCAACGCGATCGTCGTCGGCACCCGCGACTGCTCGCTGCAGCGCCGCCACCAGAAGCTCGTCGAAGAGGCGCCCGCGCCGTTCCTGAGCGACGAGCAGCGCAAGCGCATCCACGAGTCCGCGAAGGCGATCTGCAAGGAAGCCGGCTACTACGGCGCCGGCACGGTCGAGTACCTCGTCGCGACCGACGGCACCATCTCCTTCCTCGAGGTCAACACGCGGCTGCAGGTCGAGCACCCGGTTTCGGAGGAGACGACCGGGCTGGACCTGGTCCGCGAGATGTTCCGCATCGCCCGCGGCGAGGCGCTGCGGATCACCGAGGACCCGGAGCCCCGCGGCCACTCGATCGAGTTCCGCATCAACGGCGAGGACGCCGGCCGCGGCTTCCTGCCCGCGCCGGGCACGGTGACCAAGTTCGTCGCGCCGAGCGGGCCGGGCGTGCGCGTCGACTCCGGCGTCGAGTCCGGCAGCGTCATCGGCGGGCAGTTCGACTCGATGCTGGCCAAGCTGATCGTCACCGGGTCGGACCGGAACAACGCCTTGGAGCGCAGCCGCCGCGCGCTCGACGAGATGGTCGTCGAAGGCATGGCGACGGTGCTGCCGTTCGACCGGGTGATCGTGAACGACCCAGCGTTCATCGGCGACGAGAACGGCTTCAGCGTGCACACGCGCTGGATCGAGACGGAGTTCGACAACAAGATCGAGCCGTTCGTGGCGCCGGACGTCGAAGCCGCCGAAGAGGAACCGCGGCAGAACGTCGTGGTCGAGGTCGGCGGGCGCCGGCTCGAGGTGTCGCTGCCGGGCGGGTTCGCGCTCGAAGGCGGTGGCGGGGGCGGCACCGCGGTCAAGGCGAAGCCGCGCAAGCGCGCCGGCGGCACCAAGGCGGCGGTGAGCGGCGACGCCGTCACGGCGCCGATGCAGGGCACGATCGTGAAGGTGGCCGTCGAAGAGGGCCAGACGGTCGAAGCCGGTGAGCTGATCGTCGTCCTCGAGGCGATGAAGATGGAGAACCCGGTCACCGCACACAAAGCGGGCACCGTCACCGGCCTTTCGGTCGAGGTGGGCGCCGCCGTGACGCAAGGCACACAGCTGCTCGAGATCAAGTAGCGGACTTCGTCGCAGATGTCGTGGTGGGCCGCCCCCGTGGCGGCCTACCATCGACTACGTGACCGAAGTGCCGTCTCCGCAGCTGCGGATCAGCGACCAGAACCGCGAGTCCGCGCTGTCCGCGCTCGGTGAGCACATGACCGCGGGGCGGATCGACATCGACGAGTACGGCGAGCGCTCGGCGCGGATCACCGCGGCCAAGACGCGCGGCGAACTCGTCGAGATCTTCGCGGACCTCCCCGCACCGCACCCCCAGTACGAGGACGCCCCCCAGGCCGTCAAGGCGCCCGAGCCCGCGGCCCGGCCCAGGCTGCCCGAGCCACCGGTCCGCCCGCGGAGCCCCGAGCATTGGTCGCCCCCGCAGCGGTTCGTCGCCGCGATAGTGCCGTTGACCTGGATCGCCGCGATCGCGCTGATCGCCGCCGTCAGTGGCCACCTGTGGCCGGTCATCTTCGTACCGATCGCGCTCACCGCCTTCGGCAAGTCCATGTGGGGCCACGACTGGAACCCGAACCACGACCACCGCGACCGCCACGAGCGGCACCTGCGCGACCGGCAGCGCCGGCGGGAGCTGCGCGACTCCTTCCGCGACCACCGGCGCGGCCTGGACCGCTGAGCCCGCCGTGAGCGACATGCGGTTGAGCGACGCCGAACGCCAGGACGCCCTGGACGTCCTCGAAGAGCACGTCCGCACCGGACGCCTCGACATCGACGAGTACGGGGCCCGGTCCGCGAAGGTCACCGCGGCGAAGCGGGTCAGCGAGCTCGTCCCGCTGTTCGACGACCTGCCCTCGCCCCGCCCGAGCGCGCTGCTCAGCGGCGTTTCCGCGCCCGGCGTCCCGATGGCGTCGGCGGAGGACAGCGCGCTGGTGCGCTTCCTGACCGCGGGCGCGGTGCCGATCGCGATCGTGCTGGCGATCGCGGTGCTGATCCTGTCCCGCGGCAGGCTGCTGATCATTTCGGTCGCGCTGCCACTGGTCGTCGCGATGATCGCCGGGGCGCGCCGCCGCCGTTCGTGATCGCGGCGCCCGGCCTGGCTAGGCTGGGCGGAGTGGAACCGGTGGAGATCAACGCGGGCACCTACTACCTGCGCCAGCTGCGCGCCGACCGCCACATCGACGACCGCCCGTTGTTGATGGAGGCGTTCGCCGATCCGACGCACCGCAAGTACGTGCTGAACTACCGCCTGCGCACGCTCGACGAGGCCACCGAGTACGTGGCCTTGCGGGCGGCCCAGTGGGCGGGCGACGAGCGCTGCTCGTGGGCCATCGCGGAACCGACTTCGGGGCGGCTCCTGGGCGAAGTGGGGCTCCGCGAGCTGAACCTCGACGCGGCGTATGCCGAGGCGACGATCTGGGTCCACCCGGCCGAGCGCGGCAAGGGCATCGCGACCACGGCGCTGAACGCGGCGCTGAGGTTCGGCTTCGGCGGGCTGGGGCTGAGAGAGGTGAGCTACCGGTACGAGGAGAGCAACGCGGCTTCGGCGATCGTGGCGGAGCGCTGCGGGTTCACGCTGGTCGGTCCGGAGGCGGAGCGGGCGCCGACGGGCGAGCGCCTGATCCGCTGGCACCGGACGTCCTGACGGCCCCTCAGCTCACCGGCTCCACGATCCCCGCGCGGGCCTCGGGCGCCGCCGACCGCAACGCGTCCGCCGCTTCGTCGCTCGGCTGGGACTGGGACTTGCGTTCCGCCTCCACCCGCGCGCGGTAGACCTCGATCTCGTGCTTCACCGTTTCCGGTGACCAGCCGAGCACCTCGCCCACCAGGGCGGCCACCTGCTCGGCGCAGTCCACCCCGCGGTGCGCGTACTCGATCGAGATGCGCGTCCGGCGGGCCAGGACGTCCTCCAGGTGCAGCGCGCCCTCGTACGAAGCCGCGTACACCACTTCGACGCCCAGGTAGTCCGGGGCGTGCTCGATCGGCTTCAGCAGCTCCGGGCGGCCTTCCGCCGAGGCCAGGACTTCGTGGACCAGCGAGCCGTAGCGGTCCAGCAGGTGCCGCACCCGGTAGGGGTGCAGGCCGTGCTCCGCCGCCAGGTGGTCGGCCTGGTTGACCAGCGCGTGGTAGCCGTCCGCGCCGAGCAGGGGGACCTTGTCGGTGATCGACGGCTGCGAGCGGCCCGGCAGGTCCACCGCCGCCGCGTCGACCGCGTCCGCCGCCATCACCCGGTAGGTCGTGTACTTGCCGCCCGCGATGGCCACCAGGCCCGGGGCCACCCGGGCCACCGCGTGCTCGCGCGACAGCTTCGACGTCTCTTCGCTCTCCCCCGCCAGCAGCGGGCGAAGGCCCGCGTACACGCCTTCGATGTCGTCATGCGTCAGCGGCGTCGCCAAGACCGTGTTGACGTGCTCGAGGAGGTAGTCGATGTCGTGCTTCGTCGCCGCCGGGTGGGCCAGGTCGAGGTTCCAGTCCGTGTCCGTCGTGCCGACGATCCAGTGGTTGCCCCACGGGATCACGAACAGCACCGACTTCTCGGTGCGCAGGATCATCCCCGACTCCGAGACGATCCGGTCGCGCGGGACGACGATGTGCACGCCCTTGCTCGCCCGCACCCGGAACCGGCCGCGGCCGCCCGACAGGCGCTGGAGCTCGTCGGTCCAGACGCCGGTGCAGTTGATCACCGCGGCCGCCGAGATCTCCGTTTCACGGCCGTCCTCGACGTCGCGCACGCGCACGCCGGACACCCGGTCGGCTTCGCGCAGGAAGCCGACGACCTGGGTCGACGTCCGCACGACCGCGCCGTAGTGCGCCGCCGTCCTGGCCACCGTCATCGTGTGGCGGGCGTCGTCGGACTGCGCGTCGTAGTAGCGGATGCCGCCGATCAGCGCGGACCGCTTGAGCGCGGGCACCATGCGCAGCGCGCCGGCGCGGGTCAGGTGCTTCTGGCCCGGGACGCTGCGGGCGCCGCCCATCGTGTCGTACATCAGCAGGCCCGCCGCGGTGTACGGCCGCTCCCACACGCGGTGCGTCAGCGGGTAGAGGAAGCTGACCGGCTTCACCAGGTGGGGCGCGATCGTCGTCAGCATCAGCTCGCGCTCGCGCAGCGCCTCCCGGACCAGGCCGAACTCGAGCTGTTCCAGGTAGCGCAGGCCGCCGTGGAAGAGCTTGCTCGACCGGCTCGACGTCCCCGACGCGAGGTCCCGGGCCTCGACGAGCGCGACCCGGAGCCCGCGCGTCGCGGCGTCCAGCGCCGTGCCCGCGCCCACCACGCCGCCGCCGATGACGACCAGGTCGAAGGTCTCCTTGCCGAGCCGCTGCCACGTCTCTTCCCGCTTGACCGGGCCCAGTCGAGCCGGGTTCGTCTCCGCTGCGTGCTGCGCCACGTGACATTCCTCCTCGTGCCGGCGAGGCTTCCAGCATCGCACGACCCGGTGATCATCCGCCCGTCCACGGATGACACTTGTGGCGTAACCCTCCGCGATCTTGAAAAGATTCGGCTGCCCGGTGCTTGGAAGTACCTTCTACGCCCCGGTAACGTCGCCCGGACGTGGGTCGGCAACGGTGCCGTGGCACGCCGTGATCGACCCTGCGCAGATTGTCCAGTGTGGAGGTGCAGCGGTGAGTGCTGGGGCAATAATCGTCTGGGAAATATTGGGAACGGCCGCGCTGATCCTGCTCGGCAACGGTGTGGTCGCGAACCACGTACTCCGCAAGAACAACGGCCACCAAGCCGGCTTCCTGTTCATCAACTTCGGCTGGGCGTTCGCCGTCTTCACCGGCGCCAGCATCGCCGCCCCGAGCGGGGCCCACCTCAATCCGGCCGTCACGCTCGGCCTCGCGATCGCGGACAAGACGCCGTGGGGTGACGTGCCGTTCTACTTCATCGGCCAGATGGTCGGCGCCATCCTCGGCGCCGTGCTCTGCTGGGCCGCCTACAAGCTGCAGTTCGACGACCACCCCGAGCCCGAGAACACGCTCGGCATCTTCTCCACCGCACCGCAGATCCCCAACACGGCCTGGAACCTCGTCACCGAAATCATCGGCACGTTCGTGCTGGTCGCCTGGATCCTGCTCAGCCCGGTCTACGCGGCGGGCGACGGCGGCACCCCGAACTTCGGCAACTCCGCGCTGGGCTACGCGGGCGTCTCGTTCGTGGTGCTCGTGATCGGTACCTCCCTCGGCGGGCCGACGGGCTACGCCATCAACCCGGCCCGCGACCTCGGGCCGCGCATCGCCTACGCCTTCCTGCTGCCGATCAAGAACAAGGCCAACGCCAACTGGGGCTACTCGTGGATCCCGGTGGTCGGCCCGCTCGTCGGTGGCGCCATCGCCGCCCTGCTGTACCTCGCCGTCCACAACCTGACCTGATCGCCGTCCGACGCCAATTCCGGGAGCACACATGACTTCGTACGTAGCCGCGATCGACCAGGGCACCACGTCGACCCGGTGCATGATCTTCAACCACGAAGGCCGCGTCGTCTCGGTCGACCAGCGCGAGCACGAGCAGATCTTCCCCCGCGCCGGCTGGGTCGAGCACAACGCGGAAGAGATCTGGGAGAACACGCGCCGGGTCGCCGCGGGTGCGCTGGCCAAGGCCGACCTGACCGCCAAGGACATCGCCGCCGTCGGCATCACCAACCAGCGCGAGACCGCACTCGTCTGGGACAAGACGACCGGCAAGCCGGTGTACAACGCGATCGTTTGGCAGGACACCCGCACCGACAAGATCGTCACCGAGCTCGGCAACCTCGGCGGCGGCCAGGAGCGCTACCGCGACAAGGTCGGCCTCCCGCTCGCGACCTACTTCTCCGGGCCCAAGATCAAGTGGATCCTGGACAACGTCGAAGGCGCTCGCGAGAAGGCCGAAGCCGGTGACCTGATCTTCGGCAACATGGACACCTGGGTGCTGTGGAACATGACCGGCGGGGCCGACGGCGGTGTGCACGTCACCGACCCGACCAACGCCTCCCGCACCATGCTGATGGACCTCGACACCCTGCAGTGGGACGCCGAGATCGCCGGCGAGATGGGCATCCCCCTTTCGATGCTGCCGGAGATCCGCTCCTCGTCCGAGGAGTACGGCAAGGTCCGCGAGAAGGGCGCGCTGGCCGGCGTCCCGATCGCGGGCATCCTGGGCGACCAGCAGGCCGCGACGTTCGGCCAGGCCTGCCTCTCGCCCGGCGAGGCCAAGAACACCTACGGCACCGGCAACTTCATGCTGCTGAACACCGGCACCGAGAAGGTGATGTCGCAGAACGGGCTGCTCACCACGATCTGCTACAAGATCGGCTCGAACGACACGGTCTACGCGCTGGAAGGCTCCATCGCCGTCACCGGTTCGCTGGTGCAGTGGCTGCGCGACAACCTCGGCATGATCTCGACCGCGGCCGAGATCGAGGAGCACGCGAGCACCGTCGAGGACAACGGCGGCGCGTACTTCGTCCCGGCGTTCTCGGGTCTGTTCGCTCCTTACTGGCGATCCGACGCGCGCGGCGCGATCGTCGGGCTCACCCGGTTCGTCAACAAGGGTCACCTCGCCCGCGCGGTGCTGGAGGCGACCGCCTTCCAGACCCGCGAGGTGCTCGACGCGATGAACGCCGACTCCGGGGTGCCGCTGAAGGCCCTCAAGGTCGACGGCGGCATGGTCGTCAACGAGCTGCTCATGCAGTTCCAGGCCGACATCCTCGGCGTGCCGGTGATCCGCCCGGTGGTCAACGAGACCACCGCGCTGGGTGCCGCGTACGCCGCCGGTCTCGCCGTCGGGTTCTGGAAGTCCGAAGACGACATCCGCACCAACTGGGCCCAGGACAAGCAGTGGGACCCGTCGATGGACGACGCCCGCCGCGAGCGCGAGTACCGCAACTGGAAGAAGGCCGTCACGAAGACCTTCGACTGGGTCTCCGAAGAGGACTGACCGGCCGGGGCCGGGGGTGCCGCCCGGTGGCGCTCCCGGCCCTCCCGTTCACACCTCCCAGCCCTCCGGCTCGCCCGACTGCTCGTTCGGGGCGATGATCACGAACGGCACGCCCTGGTCGTCGGCGACCCGCACCTGCCGCCCGTACGGCGAGTCGAACGGCTTCCCCTCGACCGTGCCGCCGAGCTCGGTCACCTTGGCCGCGCTCGCGTCGGCGTCCGCCACCCAGAAGTACGCCGACCAGTACGACGGCACCTCCGGCGGCACCGATCCGGGCACCGCCCCGAGGCCGCCGACCGGGCGCCCGTCGATGAGCACCACGGCGTAGGTGAAGTCGTCGCTCGAGATGTCCTGGAAGCCGTAGCCGAAGATCTCCTCGTAGAACGGCTTGGCCGCCGGGTAGTCGCGGCTCATGCACTCGTTCCAGGCCAGCGTGCCCGGGGCCGCCGTGACCTGCGTGCCGATGTGGTTGCCGGCCTCCCAGAGGCCGAAGACCGCGCCCGCCGGATCGGCCACGATGGCCATCCGGCCCTCCTTCATCACCTCCATCACGGGCACGACGAGCTGCCCGCCCGCCTCGGTGACGGCGGTGACCGTGCGGTCCACATCGGACACCGCGAGGTACGTCGTCCAGACCGGTGGGACGTCCTGGCCCGGTGGGGTCCGGCCGATGCCGGCGACCGGACGGCCCCGCAGCTCGGCCATGCCGTAGAAGCCGGTCTCCTCACCGCCCCGCTGCACGTCCCAGCCGAACAGGCCGCCGTAGAAGGCGATCGCCTTCGCCTGGTCGGGCACCATCAGGTCCACCCAGCTGGGCGTACCGTCGGGCCATCTTTCGTCCCGGAACACCATGCCGACTCCCAACCCTCGTCTGCGCCGCCTCTGGTGACGACGGGCACAGTGTTGCACCGGGCACCGACAAAAACCGAAAATCAGGCCTGGACCAGGCGGGCGTAGACGACGATGTTGTCCACGTAGTTGTGCGCGCTCCGGTCGAAGACGCCGCCGCACGTGATCAGCCGGAGCTCGGGGCCGGCGGTGTCGTCGTAGACGCCTTCCGCCTCGAAGTCCTTCTTCGGCACCTGGTGCACTTTGGTCACCTCGAACACCGCGGTGGTGCCGTCCTTGCGGGCGATCGAGACCCGGTCCCCCGCGGCCAGCTCCTTGAGCCGGAAGAAGATGCCCTTCTGGTGGTTGCCGTCGACGTGCCCCAGCACGACGGCCGGGCCGGTCTCGCCCGGCGTCGGCGCGTAGGTGTACCAGCCCGCCTGCAGCGGCGTGGTCACCGGCGGCACCTGGACGGTGTTGTCCGGGTTGAGCCCGAGCGGCACCAGCGACGAGTGCGCGCCGATCTTCGGGATGTCGATCGAGACGGGCTCGGACTTGGGCAGCGCCGCGACGGCGTTCCGGCTGTCCACCTGGGGCGCGGGCTCGACCGCGACCGGCTGGGCGGGCGGCGGCTGCGCGGTGCCCGGGCCGGGGCCACCGCCGAGGGTCAGCACCAGCACCACCAGCGTGGCCGGCAGCGCCACGACGACGGCGATCAGGAGACCCCGCCGGTTCGTGATCCTCCTGGGCATGGGCTCCTCCCTCACCGACTCCTGCGAATTCACACGTCCGAGTGGTTCTTCCGGTTGCGCCCGACGGTACCTCCGCCGGTCACCGACGCCAGGTCCGGCGGGCCAGCACGAGGCCGCCACCGCCGAGGGCCAGCACTCCCATGGCGCCCGCGGCGGCGAGCGGGCCGTGGCCGGCCGGGCCGCCACCGGTCTGGGGCGCGCCGGACGGGACCTTCGCCACCTGACGACGTTCACCCAGGACGGTGAACTTCGTGGTCAGTTCCGCGCCGCCGCAGGAGAACGAAACCCGGTAGACGCCGGGTTTCGCCGGCTGCACGGTCGCCGACGCGGCCGCGGCGGGTGCCTTCGCCGGGTCGTCCTGCGGGCCGACGCGCCGCAACGCGCCGATCTTCAAGACCGGTGACGTCAGGTCGCGCGTGCTCGCCTCTTCGCAGCCGAGGCGGATCGCCACCTTCGCGCCCGGGCGGGCGGCGGTCGGCATGACGCGAAGGTAGGCCTTCGGGTTTCCGGCGTGCTCCGCGGGCGTGGCGGCGAAGGCCGCCGGAGCGGAGAGCACCAATCCACCCGCAACCGCGGTGACCGCAAGAATCTTTTTCATTTCCGTTTCCCCTCCCCCGGGACTTCTGTTCCAAGAGACGTTCTACCTGCGGAGAGGGTTGCGCCGGGCCAAGAAAAAACCACCCCGGAGCGGGGCTCCGGGGTGGTCCGAGTCGATTTCGGGAAATCAGCCTGCCATGCTGCCGTCGCCGGCCTTCGCGGCGCCTGAGGGCACCTTCGCGACCTGGGCGGCGGCCACCGTGAACTGCGTGGTGTAGGTCTGGTCGCCGCAGGTGACGGTCAGCGGGTACGTCCCCGCCGCGGTGCCGGGCTTCAGCTCGGCGTCGGCGCTGATGTTCGCGTCGGCGCCCATGAACGGGCCGGGCGTGTAGTTGGTGAACGTCAGGACCGGCGAGGAGAACGCCGGCGAAGGGCCCTCACACTTCGCCAGCGCCACGTTCGGCGCGTCGCGGACGTACTTGTCCACGAGCGTCTGGTTGATCGCGGTGTTGACGTTGAGCTGGACGCTGCCCTTGGCCGGCGCGCCGCCCGGCGCCGGGACCGTGCTCTGCTGCGCCATCGCCGGTCCCGTCAGCGCCGTCGCCCCGAACACCGCTGCCGCAACCAAAAACACCGTCTTGCGCACCTTCACACCCTTCGCGTCCTTCAGCCGTACAACCGACAAGACGCGACGGGGCGCGACGGGTTGCCTACGGGATCAGTCGAGATCGTCGTGGCGCATGAGCTGGCGGCCGGCCTCGGTGATCGAGCCCGACAGCGACGGGTACACCGAAAATGTCAGTGCCAGGTGGTCCACTGTGAGCTGGTTCTGGACGGCGAGCGCGATGGGAAGGATGAGCTCGCTCGCCGTCGGCGCCACGACGACACCGCCGACGACCACGCCGGTGGCGGGGCGGCAGAACAGCTTCACGAAGCCTCGGCGGAGGCCCTCCATCTTCGCGCGCGCGTTGGTGGCCAGGGGCAGCATGATGGTGCGCGCGGGCACCTCGCCGGAGTCGATCGCCTGCTGGCTGATGCCGACGGTGGCGATCTCCGGGTGGGTGAACACGTTGGCGGCGACGGTCTTGAGCTTGATCGGCGCGACGCCTTCGCCCAGCGCGTGCCACATCGCGATGCGGCCCTGCATGCTCGCCACCGAGGCCAGCATGAGCACGCCGGTGCAGTCGCCGGCGGCGTAGATCCCGGGAACGGAGGTGCGCGAAACGCGGTCGACGGTGATGAACCCGCCGGGACCGGGTTCGATGCCGACCTTGTCCAGGCCGATGTCCCTGGTGTTGGGGACCGACCCGACGGTCATCAGCGCGTGGCTGGCTTCGATCACGCGGCCGTCGGCGAGGTGGATCTCGACGCCCTTCTCGGTGCGCTCGACGCGGTCGGCGCGCGCCTGCTTGGCGACGGTTGTGCCGCGCTGGGAGAAGACCTCCTCGAGCACCGCGGCGGCGTCGGCGTCCTCGTGCGGGAGGACGCGGTCACGGCTGGACACGACGGTGACCTTGACGCCCATCTCGGTGTAGGCGGAGGCGAACTCGGCGCCGGTGACACCCGAGCCGATCACGGCGAGGTGCTCGGGGAGCTCCTGGAGCTCGTAGAGCTGGCGCCAGTCGAGGATGCGCTCGCCGTCGGGGACCGCGCCGGGCAGCACGCGCGGGGTGGCGCCGGTGGCGATGAGGACGACGTCGGCGGGCAGCTTCTCGGTGCCGTCCTTGGTCGTGACGGCGACCTTGTGCGTCGCCAGGCCGGGCTCCTCGTCGCAGAAGCGGGCCTCGCCGGCGATGACGCGGACGCCTTCGCGCTGGACGCGGGCGCGGATGTCGGCGGACTGGGCGAGCGCGAGGCCCTTCACCCGGCCGTGGACGGTCGGGAGGTCGATGCTGGTGTCGGCCAGGTCGGTGTTGATGCCGAGCTCGCCGAGGTCGTGCATCTTGGCCAGCGCGCCGGAGCTGGCGATGAACGTCTTCGAGGGAACGCAGTCGTAGAGGACGCAGGCGCCACCGAGGCCGTCCCGCTCGACGATCGTGACGTCGGCTCCGTGCTGAGCCGCGACCAGCGCGGCTTCGTAGCCGGCCGGGCCCCCGCCCATGATCACGATCCTGGTCACCTGGGTCCTCCTCAAGGCAGTCCGTGCGGTGCTCTCACCGTACGCGGCGAAGGTCACCGGACACTGAAGTGGGCGAACACGGCGAGTGCGTCCACTCGGGTGAGGGAGGTATCGCTACGCTGTCGGCGTGCCGTTGTATGCCGCGTACGGATCGAACATGGAGCCCGCCCAGATGCTGGAGCGCGCGCCGCACTCTCCGATGGCCGGCACCGGCTGGCTGGAGGGCTGGCGCCTGACCTTCGGCGGCGAGGACCTGGGCTGGGAAGGTGCCCTGGCCACGATCGTCGAGGACCCCGGCTCACGGGTCTTCGTCGTCCTCTACGACGTGACGCCCCTGGACGAGGACGGCCTGGACCGCTGGGAGGGCGGCGAGCTGGGCATCCACTCGAAGATCCGCCTCCGCGTCCAGACCATGGACGGCTCGGTCCTGGCCTGGCTGTACGTCCTGGACGCCTACGAAGGCGGCCTCCCGTCCGCCCGCTACCTGGGCGTCCTGGCCGACGCCGCCGAGGCGGCCGGCGCCCCCGCCGACTACGTCGACGACCTCCGAACCCGCCCCTGCTCCGGCATCACCGGCTGACTTCCGGCCCCAATCACGCGAGTTACGTCTCCAATCACGCCGGTGACGGCCTCGATCACGCAAGTTACGCCGCTCGTCGCTCGAAGTGGGATCGAAGTTCGGACAGCACCCGGCTGGGGTCTCGGAGATCCGCCGCGGCTGCCCGGATGGTGACCCATCCTCGGCCGGCCAACCGCTCGTCGCGCTCGGCATCGTGCTCACGCCGCTCTTCGTGAGCGACGAAGCCGTCGTACTCCAGGGCGATGCGCAGGGCCGGCCACGCCATGTCGAGCACGTACAGCTTGCGGCCGTCGATGGCGGTGATCTCGTATTGCGCCTCCGGAATCGGCAACCCGGCCTCGACCACGATCAACCGGAGGATGCTCTCGGGCGGCGATTCGGCCTTCCCGGTGGCGAGGGTCAGGAGCATCTGCGCCCTGTGGATACCTCGCTTGCTCCTGCGGTCCAAAATCCGGTCTCGGACGTTCTCTCGGAGCTTCAGGCAGTGGTCGGCAGCCAGGCCCCGCATGGCCTCGTCGAGGGCCGCGAACGCAGTTCGCTTGTCCCCGTCGCAGAGGAAATCGGCCAAGGCGAGGTCGAGCGAGAACGCCGGCAGTCCCTCGATCTCGATCATATCGAACTCGGTGAATTCGGCTCGATGCACCGCCAGCCCGGGCCTCGACTCCACCCGCCGAGCGTAGGGCACCGTGAGGTGCACGGTGGGCTCATCGGCTACCGAAATCCCATGCAGCGCAAGGGAAGTAGCCCCCGACAGGACAGCCGGCGGACCCACCGCTATCAGCGCAGCCTGCGCCCGGGTTGCCAGATTCAGCGCATCTGCCGCATGAATGACCACGCCCCGCCACGGCTGCGCCAGCACGCCGGTCGCCAGCCCCTCGAGCACTGCTCGCCGCCCCAAAACCGCATCGGCTTCGCGACGCGAGACGGCTCCGTGTCGTCCTCCCCAACTGATCACAACTTCGAGGATGAGGCCCACCGACGATCAGCGGAAGGGCCTCATCCTCGAGCTGTGGATAACTCGCCGAGCCTGTGGATAACTTGTGTGCGTAACTCCGAACTCGCGTGATTGGAGACGGGACTCGCGTGATCGGAGACGGAACTCGTTAGGCGAGGGTGGTTAGGGCGGTGTGGACGAGGGTTCGGACTCCGCAGAGGAGGGCTCGCTCGTCGAGGACGAACGTCGGGCGGTGGATGTCCGATTGCGGGGCCGGGGGGCCGGGCCAGACGCCCAGGCGGGCGAAGGCGCCCTGGACGTGCTCCAGGTACCAGCCGAAGTCCTCGCCGCCGGAAGACTGCTCCGTGGGCGCGACAGCGCCCTCGCCGAGGGCGGCTTCGACGCCGGCGCGCATCAGGGCCGTCGACTCCGGGTCGGAGACCACTGGCGGGACGCCCCGGCGGTAGTCCAACGAGAAGCCGACGCCGGTGGGGGCCAGCAGGGACTCCACCGAAGCCGCCACCAGCGGCTCCAGGGCCGTCCAGACCTCGTGGTCCGCGGTGCGCAGAGTACCCCGCAGGACGCCGTCCTGCGGGACCGCGTTGGCCGCCTGGCCCGCGTGGACCGCTCCCCAGACCAGGACCGTCCCGGACCTCGGGTCGACGCGGCGGGAGAGCACCGCGGGCAGGGACGTGATCACCGTGCCCAGCGCGTGCACCAGGTCCGCCGTCAGGTGCGGCCGGGACGTGTGGCCGCCCGGCGACGTCAGGCGCAGCTCGATCAGGTCCGCCGCCGAGGTCAACGCCCCGACGCGCATCCCCACCGACCCGACCTCGAGGCGCGGGTCCACGTGCAGGCCGTAGATCCGCTCGACGCCCTCCAGCGCACCCGCCGCGATCATGTCCAGCGCGCCGCCGGGCATGACCTCCTCGGCCGGCTGGAAGATCAGCCGGACGCGGCCAGGCAGCTCCGGCGCGCCGGCCAGCGCGCGGGCCGCACCCAGCAGGATCGCCGTGTGGGCGTCGTGGCCGCACATGTGCGCCGCGCCATCGGTGGTCGACGCGTACGGCAGGCCCGTGGCCTCCGTCAGCGGCAGCGCGTCCATGTCCGCGCGCAGCGCCACGCACCGCTCACCACTGCCGATGTCGCACACCACGCCGGTGCCGCCCGGCAGCACCCACGGCTTGAGGCCGACCGAGCGCAGCAGCGTGACGACCAGTTCCGTGGTCGCGAACTCGTGCCGCGACAGCTCCGGGTGCGCGTGGATGTGCCGCCGCCAGGCCAGCACGTCGGTCGCGTTGGCGCGCAGCCAGTCGTCAAGCCAGAACGGGCCGCGGCCCGCACCAAGGTCGTCCACGGGAGCCATGCTTACGCCGGCATCGGAAATGAGCGCCTCGGACCCCTCCATGGGGTTGATGATGCGCCCTTGGGGGTCGCCTGGAACGTCCGGCCGTGAGTCGAGCACCGTCACGCCGCACCTCCTCCCGCAACACGGGCAACCCGCGCAGCGGCTGGGGTCACGCGTCGTGCCGATCGATCTGTCGTACGCATTTGCAGACGATCGTGCACCATGCAGGCGGCAAGCCGCGCCTCGAAAACGGCCGTCCTAGACGGCCGGTACCGGATCTGCGTTGAACGGCGTGCACCACTTCGGCAAAGCCGAAAACCTCAGGACCCCTTGGCCCGCTTCGAACGGATCTTGCGCCCCCAGATCACGATGCCGAGCAGGACGACCGCGATCAGGCCCGCGATCAGCTTGTTCCTGGTCTTCTCGGTGTTCGCCTTGTCGGTCTGGGCCGGGTCGAGGACCGGGCCCGGATTGACCGTGGTCTGCACCAGGACCAACCCGGCGGGAGCGTGCGCCGCCGACACCGTCACGGCCGCCGGGCGCACCGGCGCGGCATACGCGGGCGACGCGGTGAACAGCACCGCTCCCAGCAGCCCGACCAGGACCAGACCCCGCAGTTTCGCCATGTCATCCTTTCGCCACGCCCAGGCATTCTGCCCGCGGACCGCGCGCCCGTCAGCCACCGAACGCGTCGAGGATCCGCTGTGCACCGAGGGTAGCCGTCAGTTCACCGTCCCGCACCGCCCGCTCGACGTCGGGGACGACCGTTCGCACGTCCGGATGCACCGCCAGCCGACCGAGCAGCTGCTCGCGCACCATCGCCCAGGTCCAGTCGACCTGCTGCTGCCGTCGCCGGGCGTCGAGTTCGCCGGACGCCGAAAGCGTGTCGCGGTGCCGCTCGATCGCGCCCCAGACCTCGTCGAGCCGCAGGTTGTGCAGGCCGCTGCAGGTCAGCACCGGTGGCGTCCACGACGCTTCGGGCCCGTAGATCATCCGCAGCGCGCCCGCCAGCTCCCGCGCGGCGCGCCGGGCGTCCCGCTCGTGATCGCCGTCGGCCTTGTTCACGGCGATGACGTCGGCGAGCTCCAGCACGCCCTTCTTGATGCCCTGCAGCTGGTCGCCGGTGCGGGCCAGCGTGAGGAACAGGAAGCAGTCGACCATGTTCGCCACGGTCACTTCGGACTGTCCGACGCCGACCGTCTCGACCAGCACGATGTCGTAGCCGGCCGCCTCCATCAGCACGATCGTCTCGCGGGTCGCCCGCGCGACCCCGCCCAGCGTCCCGGACGTCGGCGACGGCCGGATGAACGCCCGTTCGTCGACCGCCAGCCGCGCCATCCGGGTCTTGTCGCCGAGGATCGACCCGCCGGTCCGGGTGGACGACGGGTCGACGGCCAGCACGGCCACCCGGTGCCCGGCCGCGGTCAGGTCGGTGCCGAGCTGGTCGATGAATGTCGACTTGCCGACGCCGGGGACGCCGGTGATGCCGACCCGCTGGGCCCCGCCGGCCGCGGGCAGCAGCTCCACCAGCAGCTCCTGCGCCAGCGCGTGGTGGTCCGCCCGCTGCGACTCGACCAGCGTGATCGCCTTCGACAGCGTCCCGCGGTCCCCGGCGAGCACCCCCTTGGCGTAGGCGGTGACGTCGATCTTGCGCGGCAAGGGTCAGGACTCCTGCGCCGTCAGCTGGCCGAGCAGGTCGATGGCCGCGTCCGCGAGCACCGTGCCGGGCCCGAAGATCGCGGCCGCGCCCGCCTCCCGCAGCGCCGGGTAGTCCTGCGGCGGGATGACGCCGCCGACGACGACCATGATGTCCTCGCGGCCCAGCTCGGCGAGCTCGTGGCGCAGCGCGGGCACCAGCGACAGGTGCCCGGCGGCCAGCGACGACACGCCGACGACGTGCACGTCCGCCTCGATCGCCTGCCGGGCCACTTCGGCCGGGGTGGAGAACAGCGGGCCGACGTCGACGTCGAAGCCGAGGTCGGCGAAGCCGGTGGCGATCACCTTCTGGCCGCGGTCGTGGCCGTCCTGGCCCATCTTCGCGACGAGGATCCGGGGACGGCGGCCCTCCTCCGCGGCGAACTCGTCGACCAGCTGACGGGCCTTCTCGACGTTCTGCGTCTTCCCCACCTCCTCGCGGTAGACACCCGAAATGGTCCGGATCTGGCCGGAGTGCCGTCCCCAGATCTTCTCGAGCGCGTCGGAGATCTCGCCGACCGTGGCCTTGGCCCGGGCCGCGTCGATGGCCAGTTCCAGGAGGTTGCCGCCGTTGCCGGCGCCCTCGGTGAGCCGCCGCAGGGCGTCCTCGGTGGCCGCGGAGTCGCGCTCGGACCGCAGCCGCCGCAGCTTCTCCAGCTGCTGGGCGCGGACGCCGGCGTTGTCGACCTTGAGGACGTCGATCTCTTCGTCGTCGGTGACCTGGTACTTGTTGACGCCGATCACCGGCTGCCGCCCGGAGTCGATGCGCGCCTGGGTGCGCGCGGCGGCCTCCTCGATGCGCAGCTTGGGGATACCGGCGTCGATCGCCTTGGCCATCCCGCCGGCCTGCTCGACCTCGGTGATGTGCCCCCACGCCTTGCGCGCGAGGTCGTAGGTCAGCTTCTCGACGAAAGCGGACCCACCCCACGGGTCGATCACGCGCGTGGTGCCGGACTCCTGCTGCAGCAGCAGCTGGGTGTTGCGGGCGATCCGCGCGGAGAAGTCCGTCGGCAGCGCGAGGGCCTCGTCGAGGGCGTTCGTGTGCAGCGACTGCGTGTGCCCCTGGGTGGCGGCCATCGCCTCGACGCACGTCCGCACGACGTTGTTGTAGACGTCCTGCGCGGTCAGCGACCAGCCGGACGTCTGGGAGTGCGTCCGCAGCGAAAGCGACTTCGACGACGTGGGGTTGAAGCCCTTCACGAGCTTCGCCCACAGCAGCCGGGCCGCGCGCAGCTTCGCGACCTCCATGAAGAAGTTCATGCCGATCGCCCAGAAGAACGACAGGCGCGGCGCGAACTTGTCGACGCTCAGCCCCGCGTCGACCCCCGATCGGATGTACTCGACGCCGTCGGCGAGCGTGTACGCCAGCTCCAGGTCGGCCGTCGCCCCGGCTTCCTGCATGTGGTAGCCGGAGATGGAGATCGAGTTGTACTTCGGCATGTGCTGCGAGGTGAAGGAGAAGATGTCGGAGATGATCCGCATCGACGGCTGCGGCGGGTAGATGTAGGTGTTGCGGACCATGAACTCCTTGAGGATGTCGTTCTGGATGGTCCCCGCGAGCTGCTCCGGCTTCACCCCCTGCTCCTCGGCCGCGACGACGTAGAGCGCCAGCACCGGCAGCACCGCGCCGTTCATCGTCATCGACACCGACATCTTGTCGAGCGGGATGCCGTCGAAGAGCTGCCGCATGTCGTAGATGGAGTCGATCGCGACGCCCGCCATGCCGACGTCGCCCGACACGCGCGGGTGGTCGGAGTCGTAGCCGCGGTGGGTGGCCAGGTCGAAGGCGACCGAAAGCCCTTTCTGGCCCGCGGCGAGGTTGCGCCGGTAGAAGGCGTTGGACTCCTCGGCGGTGGAGAACCCGGCGTACTGGCGGATGGTCCACGGCTGGTTGACGTACATCGTCGGGTACGGCCCGCGCAGGAAGGGCGCGATGCCGGGGTACGTGCCCAGGAAGTCCACATCGGACAGGTCGGCGGCGGTGTAGACCGGCTTGACGCCGATGCCTTCCGGCGTCTCCCAGGCCAGGGCGTCCGGGCCCTTGCCGGTGGCGCTCTCCACCGCGCGCGCCCACGTGTCGCGGTCGCCCGGCGACGGCGTGCCGAGGTCGAGACCGGCGAAGTTCGGGATGGTCATCGCGCAACTCCCAGCTTGGCGTGCAGGCCGTCGAGGACTTCCAGGGCGTCGCAACCGGCGAAGACGTTGCCGTCCACGCCGTCGTAGGTGCCCTTGCCCGCCAGCAGGACGTACTCGGCGCCCAGCGACGCGGCCACGTCGGCCGCCTGGGCCGCGTAGGCGTCGTCGGTGCCGCACAGGCAGGCGATGCGGGCGCCGGAAGCGCGGAACGCGCCGGGCAGGTCGTCGGTCGCGCCCGGGTTGACGGCTTCGATCCCGCCCGCCTGGAACAGGTTGGCGGCGAACCCGGCCCGCGCGGTGTGCGCGGCGACCGGGCCGAGGGTCGCGAGGAAGATCTTCGGCCGCGAGCCCTCCGAAGCGAGGTACGCGTCCGAAGCGTCGCGAAGCGCCTCGAAGCCTTCTGCGTACCGGTGCCGTGGCAACCCGCCTTCCACGGTCGCCTCGGCAGGCGTCCGGACCACCGGCTTCTCGGCCAGGTTCGGGAACTCGCTGACGCCGGTGAGCGGGTCGCGCCGGGTGGCGATCCGCGAAGAGCGCTTCTCCCAGGTCGCCGCCAGCCGCCCGGCCAAGGCGCCGGAGCCCAGCGACGCCACCAGGCCGCCCTCACCCTCGATGGCGGTGAACTCGGCCCAGGCCGCGTGCGCGAGGTCGTCGGTGAGCTTCTCGACGTACCAGGAGCCGCCCGCCGGGTCGGCCACGCCGGCCAGCTTGGACTCCTCCAGCAGCACGGCGTGGGTGTTGCGGGCGATCCGCGCGGAGAAGGCGTCCGGACGGCCGATCGCCGCGTCGAACGGCAGCACGGTGACCGCGTCCGCGCCGCCGACGCCCGCGCCGAAGCAGGCCACCGTCGTGCGCAGCATGTTCACCCAGGGATCGCGCCTGGTCAGCATGGCAGGCGACGTCACGGCGTGCTGGCGCATCGGCGAGGTGAAGCCGCAGACCTCGGCGACGCGGGCCCACAGCCGGCGCGCCGCCCGCAGTTTCGCGATGGTGGAGAACTGGTCGGCGGTCGCGGCGAGCCGGAACTCCAGCTGCCCCGCGGCGGCCTCGACGTCGAGGCCCGCGTCCGTCAACGCCCGCAGGTAGGTGACGCCGGCGGCGACCAGCGCGCCCAGCTCCTGCGCGTCCGAGCCGCCGGCTTCGTGGAACGGCAGGCCGTCGGCGACGATCGTCCGCACTTTCGGGTACTTGCCGGCGACACGCGCCGCGAGCGCGGCCGCCGGTTCCAGCGCCACGGCGGAGCCGGACCGGGCCGCCAGCCCGACCGGGTCGGCGCCCAGCACGGCGGTGGCTTCGCTCGCCGGGATCTCGCGCTCGGCGAACAACTCGAACAACGCGTCCGCCGCGGCTTCGTACGAAGCACCCGCGTCCAGCACGACCGGCGCCAGGTCGAGGTAGACCTCGTTCAGCGCGTCGGCCAAGGCCGCGGGCGGCACCGAGAGCCAGATCGACGTCACGCCGCCTTCGAGGTCGGCGAGGATCGCCTTGTTGACTTCGCGCGGGTCTTCGCCGGTGAACCGCGCCCGGACGTCCCAGCCGGTGCCGACCTGGCCGTCCGGACGGGCGCCGCGCACGTACGGCGGCAGGCCGGGGAAGCCGATGTCGCCGGGGACGTCCTCGGCCGTGTACAGCGGCTGGATCTCGATCCCGTCGTAGGTGCGCGTGACGAGCTTGCTCTCCGGGGCGCCCGCGAAGTCCTCCGGCAGCTTCCCGCTCTTGCGCAGCACACCCGCGACCAGCTCTTGCCACTGCTCACGCGTCGCGTCGGGGAACTCGGCCGCCAGGTCGAGTTCGGAGATCGGCACTGACTCCGGACCGGCCACATCAGTCATAACCTGTGATGGTAGAGGCACCCGGCGGCGCCGACCTGTGAGTCTGGTCGCGCTAGGGGGCGGACCCGGGCCGGGTTAGGGGCCAGCTTGCAGAGACTGTCGGTCCCGTACGCCACAATTGGCGGGTGCCCCCCTCCAGCGAAGAGACACGAGTGGTCGCCGGTCGCTACCGGCTGCGTTCGGTGCTCGGCTCCGGGTCGATGGGCACCGTCTGGTCGGCCTACGACGAGTTCCTCCACCGGCAGGTGGCCGTCAAGGAGATGAAGGTGCCGCCGGGCATCCCGGCGTCGCAGGCCGACGAGCTGCGGGAGCGCACGCTGCGCGAGGCCCGCGCCATCGCCGTGCTCTCCCACCCGAACGTGATCATCCTGCACGACGTCGCCCGCGAGGACGACCAGCCGTTCGTGGTGATGGAGCTGCTGCCCTCGCGCAGCCTGGCGCACATCCTGCGCGACTACGGGCCGCTGACCGTCGGGCAGGCCGCGGCGGTCGGCATCGCCGTGGCGTCCGCGCTGGAGGCCGCGCACGCCGCCGGGATCACCCACCGTGACGTCAAGCCGGGCAACGTCCTGGTGGCCAGCGACGGCCGGATCAAGCTGACCGACTTCGGCATCGCCCGCAACGTCTCCGAGGCGACCATGACCCGCACCGGGATCATGCTCGGCTCCCCCGCCTACATCGCACCCGAAGTGGCCTCCGGCGGGGCCGTCACGCCGGCCGCGGACCTGTGGGGCCTCGGCGCGACGCTGTTCGCCGCGGTCGAAGGCGCGCCGCCGTACGACGCCGACGGCGATCCGCTGGAGACGGTCGGCAAGGTCGTCAACGGGAAGGTGCCGCAGCCGAAGGCCGGCCCGCTGGCCGACGTCATCGGCGCGCTGATGAAGAAGGAGCCGGGCAAGCGGATCACGCTGCGCGAGGTCCGGCACCGGCTGTACCCGCTGCAGACGAAGACGCCGCTCGACCTGTTCGGGCCCGAGCTGTTCCACACCCCGGACGGCAAGAAGACCTCCGCGCAGCCGGACGCGACCGACACGCAGATCATCAAGACCGTCCTGCCCGAGAAGGACAAGGCCAAGGCGGAGAAGAAGGCCGAGGCGTCGAGCAGCGAGCTCGCGGCCGACCCGGGCCCGCTGCCGTTCCTGCGCCCGCCCACCCCGGCACCGGCGGCGGCCCCCGCCGCGGGTGCGCCGACGGTGTTCGCCCCGGCGCCGCCGCGGCGCAGCTCCACGGCCACCGCCGTGCTCGTCGCGGTGGCGATCCTGCTCTTCCTCCTCGCCGCGGGCGGCGGGTTCGCGCTGGCCAGGGCGGTCGGCGGCCAGCCGTTGCTGCCACCGGACGCCGCCCCGCGGAGCCCGTCGAACGGCCCGACCGACGTCCCGCCGCCGACGCTGGTGCAGCAGTCCGGTGACGCGAGCTACGTGACCGGCAACGGCGGGCAGTTCGGCCTCCAGGTGCCGGAGGGCTGGCAGAAGTTCGTGGCCCCGCACACGACGACGAGGTTCGGGGCGAGCACGGCGGTCCAGTACGTCTCCCCGGACGGCCGCCGGTCGCTCCGGGTCGAGCGGCTGGCGAAGTACTTCACCCAGTTCCCCGACGACGGCGAATACATCGCCTGGCTGAAGGGGTCGTACCCGGGCAACGCGTTCTACCTGTTCCCGCCGACGCCCTTGCCCGACGGCAAGGGCACGACGCTGACGTACCGCCTGGCCGAGGGCGGCACCCTGCCCGAACACGAGGGGGGCGGCGGCACCCGGGTGACGTTCATGAACCTGGTCCAGGCGGGCACGAGCCTGTGGCTGCTCTCCGTCACCGTGCCCGTCGAGCAGGAGAACTCGGGCCGTCAGGACGTCTTCGACCGCGTCGCCAAGACGTTGAGCGTCTCGGACTGACCGCCGAGCACCTCGCGGGACACCTGTTCCTGCGCGAGGTGGCGCAGGCCGGCGAAGATCCGGTCGCCGAGGACGGTCGCGACCAGCCCGGCCTCGATGATCTTGTCGATCGACGTCAGGCCCCGCACCACGTCGACGTCGAGCTCCGCGACGCGCATGGCCAGTTCGGCGTACTCCTCGAGGTGGGCGGCCAGCGTCTCCTGGCCCAGCTCCTTGGCCGTCGCCAGGGCCGCGACCAGGTTGGCCATCGCGCGGTGCTCCGGCGGGTGCGCCTTCCAGCCGTGGCGGCCCATCAGGTCCGCCAGCAGCCCGGCCGCCCACTCGGCGGCCTCGTCGGACACCTTCGGCGGCGGCCCGGCCAGCTCCTGCTGGACGACACCCATCGTCCGGTGCGGCGTCTCGGCGCCGTCGATCGCGGTCAGCACGACGCCGACCGAGGCCAGCGACAGCCCGCCGACCTCGGTGAGCGCCTTGATCAGCCGCAGCCGCTGGACGTGCGCCGCGGAGTAGCGCGCCTGGTTCGGGCTGGTGCGCTCGCCCGGCGGGAGCAGGCCTTCGCGCAGGTAGAACTTGACGGTCGCGACCGGCACCCCGGACTCGGCGCTCAGCTCGGCCATCCGCATGCGTTTCCGCTCCGATCCCGGGGTTCGTCTCGGGGGCAACCCTGAAGACTTCTCAGCATGGATAGTTTAACTTCCCAAAACGGAGAGTTTAACTATCCGTTCTGGGAGGACCACATGACCATCCTTGCCGATCTCCGAAGCAGAACGAACACCTG
The DNA here is from genome assembly GCF_053601335.1 of Amycolatopsis sp. NPDC004747. Classification (NCBI taxonomy): domain Bacteria; kingdom Bacillati; phylum Actinomycetota; class Actinomycetes; order Pseudonocardiales; family Pseudonocardiaceae; genus Amycolatopsis; species Amycolatopsis sp. NPDC004747. Next base: position 58,469 of record NZ_JBSGBQ010000026.1, read on the forward strand.
GCACCGGCCGTCCGCGCTCGCGGCCGCCGCGCTGGCGGTGGTGGCGGTGCTGTGCGTGGCCGCCATGCTCCTCGACCAGCGGACCCTGGCGGGGGCGCCGATCTGGGCGAAACCGTTCAAGTTCGCGGTCTCCGGCGCGCTCTACTTCGCCACCTGGAGCTGGCTCGTCTCGCTGCTGCCGAAGTTCCGGCGCACGGCGAACTGGCTCACGAACCTCCTGGTCGCCATCTTCGGCGCCGAGTACGTCCTCCTGGTGTTCCAGGCCGCGCGCGGCCGGGCGAGCCACTTCAACGTCGCGACCCCGCAGGACGCCGCGATCTTCCGCAGCATGGCCGTGATGATCTTCGTGCTCTGGGGCGCCACGCTGGCGCTGACGGTGCTGATGCTGTTCACGAAGCTGCCCGACCGCGCGTCGCACTGGGCGGTGCGGGCCGGAGCCGCGCTGTCGCTGGTGGGGATCACGCTCGGCCAGCTGATGACGAACCCGACCGCGCAGCAGCTCGCGCAGTGGCGGACCGGCGGGCGGTCGGACATGGTCGGCGGGCACACCGTCGGGCTCGAAGACGGCGGCCCCGGCCTGCCGATCCTCGGCTGGAGCACGGTCGGCGGCGACCTGCGGATCCCGCACTTCGTCGGGATGCACGCCCTGCAGGCCCTGCCGCTGCTGGCCATCGCGCTGGCGGCGCTGGCCCCGCGTTTCCGGCGGCTGCGCGACGACGTCGTCCGCGCCCGGCTCGTCCTGATCGGTGCGGCCGGGTACGCGGGCCTGATCGCGCTGGTCACCTGGCAGGCGCTGCGGGCGCAGTCGATCGTGCACCCGGACGCGACGACGCTCGGGGCGTTCGCCCTGCTGGCCGCGGCGGCCGGGCTGGGTTCGTGGGCTACGGTGCGCGTCCGATGAACCTCTTCGACCTGGCCTTCCCGCTGGCCGCGCCGTTCTGGGCGCTGATGATCCTGGCGCCGCAGTGGCGGTGGACCGAGCGGGTCATGCGGTCGCCGTGGGTGCCGCTGCTGCCGCTGGTGTGCTACTTCGGGCTGGTGCTGCCGCACTTCGGCGAGTGGGGGCGGGCGATGCTGCGGCCCGACCTCGGCGTCCTGCAGGCGCTGCTGGCCACGCCGTGGGGCGCCGGGCTCGTCTGGGCGCACCTGATCGCGTTCGACTTGTTCATCGCCCGGTGGATGTACTTCGAAGGACGCGCCCGGAACATCTCGCCCTGGGTCGTCAGCCCGATCCTGCTGATGACGATCTTCCTCTCGCCGTTCGGGCTGGTGGTGTTCCTCGTGGTGAGGGCCGTCCGGTTACGCTCCCTCGCATGAGTGAACAAGAAGCCGCGAGCGCCATCGCCAAGCGCACCGGCGTGGACGCGCACGACATCGCGGTGGTCCTGGGATCGGGCTGGCGCCCGGCGGCGGACGTCATCGGGGAGTGCGAGACGGAGATCCCGTTCGCCGAACTGCCCGGCTTCACCACCCCCGGTGCGGTGGGCCACGGCGGCACCATCCGCTCGCTGAAGATCGGCGACAAGCACGTCCTGGTGATGCTCGGCCGGACGCACTTCTACGAGGGCAAGGGCATCGACCCGGTGGTGCACAACGTGCGCACCGCGGCGGCGGCCGGCGTCCGGACGGTGCTGCTGACGAACGCGGCGGGCGGCCTGCGCGAGGGCTTCCAGGTCGGTCAGCCGGTGCTGATCGCCGACCACCTGAACCTGACCGCGCGCTCGCCGATCGTCGGCGCGAACTTCGTCGACCTGACGGACCTGTACTCGAAGCGGCTGCGGGACATCGCCCGCGAGATCGACCCGTCGCTCGAAGAAGGCGTCTACGCGGGGTTGACCGGGCCGCACTTCGAGACGCCGGCGGAGATCCGGATGCTGCGCACGCTGGGCGCGGACCTGGTCGGCATGTCGACGGTGCTGGAGGCGATCGCCGCCCGCGCGGCCGGCGTCGAGGTCTTCGGCCTGTCCCTGGTGACGAACCTGGCCGCGGGCATGACCGGCGAACCGCTGAACCACCAGGAAGTCCTGGAAGCCGGCCGCGCCGCGGCCACGAAGATGGGCTCCCTGCTGCGCGAACTGGTCAGCCGCGCCTGACGAGTTCCGGCTTGAATCACGCACTCGCGTGATTCAAGCCGGAATCCGCGTGATCGGAGCCGGAACTCAGGCGAAGCTGGGGAGCTGGGCGGCGACCTCGGCCGAGGACGGCATCGCCGCGACTTCGGCGGCCAGGGCTTGGGCCGCGTCGCGGACCGCGGTGTCGGTGAGCAGGTGGCGGGCCTTGGTGGCGACGGCTTCGGCGGTGACCTCGGGGCCGATGAGGCGGTCGCCCACGCCGGCCGCGAGGACCGCGTCCGCGTTGGTGAACTGGTCCGCGCCCTGCGGCAGCAGCAGCTGCGGGAGAGCCGCGCCGAACGCGCCGAGCGTCGTGCCGCTGCCGCCGTGGTGCACCACCAGGTCGACGTGCGGGAGCAGCGCCGCCTGCGGGACCCACGCCTCGAGCCGGACGTTCTCCGGGACTTCGCCCAACGCGTCCTCGGGCAGCGACGGGCCGGTGGCGACCAGGACGTCGACGTCCAAACCGGACAGGCCGGCGATCGCCTCGGTGAGCACGCCCGCGTGGCCCATCGCCGTGCCGAGCGTCAGGTAGACCAGCGGACGCCGCTTGCCGAGCACGCCCGGCGGCAGCTCGCCCGGCTCGCTCCAGCCGACCGGGCGCAGCGGCACCCGGTGGGTGCGCGCCAGGAAGTCCGGGTCCTGCACCGACTCCGGGCAGATGTCGACGAACGGGCCGCCGAAGGCCAGGTCCTCGCCGACCTCGATGTCCAGGGAAGCCGCGTGCGCGCGGATCGCGTCCCGGATCTTCGTGGTCATCGGGTCGCCGGTCGACACGCGGCCGAAACCGTGTGCCACCACCGGCAACCCGGCCTTGATGGCGGCGAACGCCCCGCCCGAGTTGCCCGCCTCGCTCACCACCAGATCGGGCCGGACGTGCTCGAACAACGGCAGCAGATCGGCGACGAACCGTTTCGGCATCAGCTCGCCGAACACCTTCGCGACGACCGGGAAGAGCACCTCCCGCGGGATGTCACCCGGCGGGCCGGGCGGGCCCGCTTCGCCGAACACCTGGCCGAACGCCTGGCCGAAGGCGTCCTTGATGGCGAGCCCGGCGGCCGCCGTCTCGAGCCCGGCTTTGGTCAGCTGCGGCAGGAAGTCTTCCGAGGTGGCGAAGACGACGTCGTGGCCCGCCTCGCGCGCGGCGACCGCCAGCGGGACGAGCGGGAAGGTGTGGCCGAAGGACCCCAGTGAGGTGAAGAGTAAGCGCACCTACCCGACCATAGCCCGTAGGCTGTCGCGGTGACATCGGATTCCACCCTGCGTGACGCCGCTTCCCGCTGGATCGCCGCCGACCCGGACCCCGCCACCCGTGCCGAGCTGGAGGCCGTCCTGGCCCGGGCGGACGACGACCCCGCGGCCGCCGCGGACCTGGCCGACCGGCTGGCCGGCGCCCTGGAGTTCGGCACCGCCGGCCTGCGCGGCCCGGTGCGCGCCGGGCCGAACGGGATGAACGTCGCCGTCGTCACCCGCACGACGGCCGGGGTGGCGGAGTGGCTGAAGGCGCACGGGCACGCCGGCGCGCTGGTGGTCGTCGGCCGCGACGCGCGGCACGGCTCGGAAGCCTTCGCGACCGCCGCCGCCGAGGTGCTGACCGCGGCCGGCTTCGACGTCAAGGTGTTCCCTCGCCCGCTGCCGACGCCGGTGCTCGCCTTCGCCGTCGGACGGCTCGGCGCGGTGGCCGGGATCCAGATCACCGCGTCCCACAACCCCCCGGCGGACAACGGGTACAAGCTCTACGACGCCACCGGCGGCCAGATCGTCCCGCCGTCCGACGGCGAGATCGAGCGCGCCATCGAAGCCGCGCCGTCCGCCGCCGACGTGCCGCGGGCACCCGGCGCGGAGGTCGTCGACCTGCTCGACCGCTACCTCGACGAGGTCGCGACGCTGCCGCTGGGCTCCGAGCGCGCGGTGCGCGTGGCCGCGACGGCGTTGCACGGCGTCGGCGCCGGCACGCTGCGCGCGGCGTTCGACCGGGCCGGGTTCACCGACCTGCATCTGGTCGAAGCGCAGACCGCGCCGGACCCGGACTTCCCGACCGTGTCGTTCCCGAACCCCGAAGAGCCGGGAGCGACCGACCTCCTGCTGGCGCTGGCGTCCGAAGTGGACGCCGACCTGGCGATCGCGCTCGACCCGGACGCCGACCGGTGCGCGCTCGGCGTCCGCGAGCGCGACGGGAGCTGGCGGATGCTGCGCGGCGACGAGACCGGCGTGCTGCTCGGCTCGTACGTCCTGTCCACTGTGGATCGCACGGTGCTGCCGGACCCGCTGGTGGCCACCACGATCGTGTCGTCGTCGATGCTCGGCGAAATCGCCAAGGCCGAAGGCGCCCGCTACGCCGAGACCCTGACCGGCTTCAAGTGGCTGGTGCGCGCCGGGGAAGGGCTGGTGTTCGCCTACGAAGAGGCCCTCGGGCTGTGTGTGAACCCGGGCTTCGTGCGCGACAAGGACGGCATCGCCGCGGCGACGCTGGCCGCGGGGCTCGCCGCGCAGCTCAAGGCGCAGGGCCGGACGCCGCTGGACGTGCTCGACGAGCTGGCGCGGCGCCACGGCGTCCACCTGACCGACCAGGTTTCGCTGCGGGTCACCGACCTCGCCGTCCGCGGGCAGCTGATGGCCAAGGTGCGGGAGACCCCGCCGGCCCGGCTCGGCGGCGTCGACGTCACCCTCGAAGACCTGCTGCCGGACGCCGACGTCGTGCGCCTGACCGGCGAAGGCGTGCGCGTGGTCATCCGGCCGTCCGGGACCGAACCGAAGCTGAAGGCGTACCTGCAGGTGGTGGCCGACGTCCGCGAGGCGGCGCAGGAGCGGCTGACGGCACTGCGGGCGGACGTCGAGGAGCTGCTCGCCTGATGCCGAGGCTGCTGATCGTCCACCACACGCCGTCGCCGTCGACGCAGGCGTTGTTCGAGGCGGTCGTGGCCGGGGCGACGCACCCGGACGTCGAAGGGGTGGAGGTGGTCCGCCGGGCGGCGCTGGCGGCCACCGCCGTCGACGTCCTCGAAGCGGACGGCTACCTGCTGGGCACCCCGGCGAACCTGGGCAGCATGAGCGGCGCGCTCAAGCACTTCTTCGACACGATCTACTACCCGTGCCTGGACGAGACGCGCGGTCGCCCGTTCGGGTACTGGATTCACGGCAACAGCGACACTTCGGGCACCGAACGGCAACTGCTGGCCATCACGACCGGCCTGGGGTGGGCCAAAGCGGCAGAATCCGTCACAAGCACGGGTGAACCGGACAAGAAGACCCTGGAAGCCTGCACCGAACTGGGCGGCACCCTGGCCGCCACGCTGATGGGCTGACGAAAGTAAAGGGGCCTGTCACCGGAAGCCCTGGGGGTCGACCTCCGGCAACAGGCCGTGGCCAAGGGTTCGCCCGAGGGCGATCAACCTTGGCCTGTGAAGCGTACTACAGACGGTGCGATCATGACGAGTCGAAGGCACGACAACCTCTCGCCTGAGCCCTTCCGTGCACCCCCAGGGCACGGAGGGTCAGGCGAGAGGTGAGCCAACTGTAAACCACTGCATACGAGAGCTGTCAACATATGCGTACAGTGGTTCTCCGGCTAGAATTTCCGCGGCTGGATTCCAGGGGGTGGAGATGGCACGGGAGCGCACCTTCGCGGAGCGCCTGAGCGCCCTGATCGAGGCCGCTCGGGTCGACGGCCGCGCACCGCACAGCTACCGGGAGATCTCGGCCGCCGTCGAGCGGGCGGGCGGCCCGGCGATGTCGCCCGCCTACCTGCAGCAGCTCGCGACGGGCAAGCGCGTCAACCCGAAGATCCACTACGTCGAGGCGCTGGCGAGGCTGTTCGGCGTGCCGGTGACGTACTTCTTCGACGCCGAGGCGGCCGCGGCACCCACGGGCGAGGCCCAGCTGATGGCGATGCGGGCCCAGGAGCTGTCCCCGCAGGGCCGCCGTCAGGTGATGGACCTGCTGGAGCTCGTCGAACGCTACGAGCGGGCCGAACGCGAGGGCCGGAGCCCGGAGGACCGGGGCCCCGCGCGATGAAGGAGCGCGAGCTGCGCCGCCGCTGCCGGAAGCTGCTCAAGGAGCTGGATATCGGGCCGCCGCTGGACGTCGGGGAGCTGTGCGCCCGGCTGGGCGAGCGGCGCGGGAAGCCGATCCGGCTGCTGGCGTACCCGCTCGAAGTGCCGGGGCCGTTCGGCTGCTGGATCGCGACGACGTCCGCGGACTACATCTTCTACCAGGCCGAAACGACCAAATCGCACCAGGACCACATCATCCTGCACGAGCTCGGGCACATGCTGGCGGATCACCACCCGCACGGCGACGCCGAGCCCGCCGACTTCCTGCGCGGCCCGGCGGCCGATCTTGACCCGGATGCCGTACACCGCGCACTGCGCCGCTCGTCCTACGATGACGCGCACGAGTGGGAAGCCGAAACGGTCGCGACGATCATCCTCGAATGGGCGTCGGTCCTGAACTACACGATCCCCCGGCGCGCCGCTGACCGGGATCTCCGCCGGATCCAGGGGGCGCTCGGCGATCACCAAGGGTGGTTGTGAGCACACTTTTCAGCCCGGTCAACCTGATTGCCCTGGTGCTGTTCTCCGCCGCGCTGGCGTGGCGGATCTACCAGGTGGCGCGCGCGCCGACGGTGCCGAACTGGGCGGTCACCGCGTGCGTGGCCGGCTTCGCGGCGGCGTTCCTGCTGCAGCAGACCGTGGTCTCCGACGAGGTCGACGCGCTGCTGGGCCTGGGTGCGGCGCGGGTGGCCAACAACGCGCTGCTGGCGTGCGGCCTCTGCGCGCTGGTCGTCTTCTTCCTCGGCTCGGCGCTGGGCCCGCGCCGGTACCGCCGGGTGGCCGTCGAACTCGTCCCGCTGGCCGCGGCCATCACGCTGATGGTCGTCGCGATGGCCCTGACCCCGCCGGAGCTGCGCGGCCTGCCGCTGGGGCCGTCGACGATCCACGACGGCGGGGTCGCGGCGTTCTACCTCGGCGCCGGGCTGTACCTGATCTACGGGCTCATCGCCTGCACCGCCTGGATCGTGCGGTACCAGCGGGTGGCCGACCGGCACCTGCGGACCGGGCTGCGGCTGAGCGCCGTCGGCATGGCGAGCGCGGCCGCCGGCAGCGTCTTCCGCGCGCTGTACATCGTGGTGGCGTGGGTGTTCGGGCCCGTCGTCAAGATCCTGCTGCTGCTCGGGGTGCCGTTCGTGATCGTCGGCGGCATGCTGTTCCTCGCCGGGGTCACCTACCCCGGGCTGCGGGCGCGGGTTTCGGCGCTGCGGCGGCGCCGGCGGCACCGGCACGAACACGAAGCGCTGGCTCCGTTGTGGACCGTCCTGGTCGAGGCGTTCCCCAGCATCGTGCTGCGGACGCCGCCGCGAAGGCGCGGTGGCGTCAACCGGGTCCACTACCGCCGGGTGATCGAGATCCGCGACGGCCTGGTGCAGCTGTCGCCGTACCTCGACGCGGACTTCGGCGAGGTCGTCGCCGAAGATCCGAGCGCCGCGGCGGCCGCGCTGAAGGCGGCGCTGCGGCGGCACGCGGACGGCGAGCCGAGCGACGGCCGCGCCAAGCAGGTCCTGCCCGCCGGGGCGGACGACCTCGAATCCGACGTCCGGCCGCTGCTCGCGCTGTCGGCCGCGATGACGAACGGGAAGTGACGTGGACACCCTGATCACCGCCGGCCGGGTGCTGCCCCGGCCGGCCACCCCGGTCGAAGACGGCGCCGTGCTGGTGCGCGACGGCGTGATCGTCGCGGCGGGCCCGCGCGCGGACGTCGCCGCGCCGGACGCCACCCGGCACGACTTCCCGACCGGGACCGCGCTCGCTGGCCTGTTCAACGTCCACGTGCACCTGGCGTTCGACGCCTCGCGCGAGATGCTGGCCCGCTTCTCCGAGAGCGACGACCTGCTGGACGGCGCGCGTTCGCGCCTCGAGGCGATGCTGCGCAGCGGTGTCACGACCGTGCGGGACCTCGGCGACCGCGGGCACCTCGGCGCGGCCGTCCGGCGGTCGTTCGAAGGGACGGCCGCACCGCGGCTGCTGGTCTCCGGGCCGCCGATCACCGTGCCGGGCGGGCACTGCCACTTTTTCGGTGGCGCAACGGCATCGGATGACGAAATCCGCACGCTCATCGACGAAAACGCGGCCGCCGGCGCGGACGTGATCAAGGTGATGGCCAGCGGCGGCCAGATCACCGAAGGCGGCGCGGACATGTGGGAGTCGCAGTTCGACGCCCGGCAGCTGTCGCTGATCGTCGCGCACGCGGCGGCGCACGGGCTGCCGGTCGCCGCGCACGCCCACGGCGCCGACGCGATCGAGGCTGCCGTCGAAGCCGGGGTGTCGACGGTCGAGCACTGCAGCTTCATGACCGGGCCGCGGTCGTTCGACCGCCGGGAGCACGTGGCCAAGCGGATGGCCGCCGAGGGGATCTCGGCGTGCTCGACGAGCAGCCGCAACTGGCGGACGATCGTCGAGCGGCTCGGCGAGGAGCTCGGGATGGCGGTGTACGGGCGGCTGCCGTGGCTCGAGGAGCAGGGCGTCCGCCTGCTCGCCGGGACGGACGCGGGCCTGGCCGGTTCGGTGTTCGACGATCCGGCCGGCGCGCTGGAGCTCTACGAATGGCTCGGCTTCTCCCGGCGCCGGATCCTGGAGATCGCGACCGAGGACAGCGCGGCCGGGCTGGGTCTCGGGGACGTGACCGGACGGCTCGAAGGCGGGCTCGCGGCGGACGTCCTGGTCGTCGAGGGCAACCCGCTGGCGTCGCTGGCCGCGCTCCGCAACCCCCTGCTGGTGCTGGCTCAGGGCCGCGTCGCCTGACTTACCCGATCGGGGAATGCCTACTTTGGTGACAGCGTTTTAAAACAGTGTTACGGTAGCTGCACCACCCCGAAGGAGCTCCCGATGCACGGACCCACCCAGCTGTTCACAGTGATCGCCCTGGTCTCGCTGCCGACCGTCATGTACGGCGGCTACGCGCTGCTGGGCGTCATGCGCGACCGCAAGCTGACCGAGCACCAGCGCGCGATGTTCCGCGCCGGCCACGCGCACGCCGGCGTCCTGCTGATCCTCGCCCTGGTCGCGCTGCAGATCCTGAGCCGCACGACGCTGTCCGGGACGACGTTGTGGATCACCTGCTTCCTGCTGCTGTTCGGCATCCTCGCCCAATCGGGTGGCTTCTTCCTCCACCTGCTGCCGAACCGCGGCAAGCTCGGCGGGCGCGTGACGTCCGTCGGCGCGGTGCTGCTGGCCGCGGCAACGCTGCTCACGGCGTACGGGGTCGCTTTCGCCTGAGCGCCGGTCGTTAAGCTGGTGACGTGCCTGAATACCTGCCGACCGCGCCCTACAAGGGGACCCGGGACTTCCTGCCCGCCGAAATGTCCGTGCGTACCCAGGTGTTCGGTCATCTCTACGACGTCCTCGAGCGCCGCGGCTTCCTCCGCTACGACGGCCCCATCCTCGAGTCGGCCGAGATCTACGAGCGGAAGTCCGGTCAGGAGATCGCCGACAAGCAGCTGTACACGCTGACCGACAAGGGCGGACGGCGGCTGGCGCTGCGGCCGGAGATGACGCCGTCGGTGGCGCGGATGATCGCCGGGAGCGCGAAGTCGCTGTCGTTCCCGGTCCGCTGGTACAGCCACCCGAACTGCCACCGCTACGAGGCGCCGCAGCGCGGCCGCGTCCGCGAGCACTGGCAGATCAACGCGGACATCTTCGGCTCGGACAGCGCCAACTGCGAGATCGAGATCTTCGAGCTGGTGCACGACATGATGGCCGCGCTGGGTGCGACGCCGGACATGTTCGTGCTGCGCGTCAACGACCGGAACCTGCTGACGTCGGCGCTCACCGACGTCGCCGGGGTGTCGGCGGACCACCTGTCCCAGGTGTTCGCGCTGGTCGACCGCTGGGAGAAGTACCCGCGCGAGAAGCTGGCCGAGAGCGCCGGCGAGATCGGGCTTTCGGACAAGCAGTTCGAGAAGCTGGCCGAGACGCTCGACGCGGGCGAGGCGCTGCTCGACGAGCTGCCGGCCGAGGTGCGGGAGCAGTCGAACCTGGTGCGCGTGCTGAACAGCAGCGCGGGTTCGCTGGTGAAGTACGAGCCGATGATCGTGCGCGGGCTGGCGTACTACACGTCGACCGTGTTCGAGGTCTTCGACACCTCGCCGGAGAACCGCCGCGCCCTCTTCGGCGGCGGCCGCTACAGCGACCTGGCGTCGATGTTCACCCCGCTGCAGATCCCGGGCATCGGGTTCGGCATGGGTGACGTCACGCTGATGGACTTCCTGGACACGCACGGGCTGACGCCGTCCCCGCGCAGCGAGGTCGACGTCATGGTGATCCCGGTGACCGACGACCTCTCGGACGCGGCCCGGTCGGTCGCTTCGTCGCTGCGCGCCGCGGGGCTGCGGACGTCGACGCCGATCGAGCACCGCAAGCTGGGCAAGGAGCTGACCCGCGCGGACAAGGCGGGCGCGGCCGCGGTGGTGATCGTCGGCCAGGAGGACTGGGCCGCCGGGAACGTGACGGTCCGCAGCCTGGCGACGCGCGAGCAGAACCCGGTCGCGGTCGCCGACGCCCCGGCCGCCGTGCGGGCGCTGCTGGGGTAAATCGGCTCGACTCCCTTCCGGGGCCCGGGCATCCTGGGCGCCGGGAGGGGAGGCCGATGATCGAGTACGAAGATGTGCGGCAGTGGGTCGAATTCGACGTGGCCGTACGGCGAGCGTCGGGATATCGCCGCGGAAGGCGGCTGAGCCGCCGGCCTTCGCGCGAAGAGCTGGCCGAAGCCGTGTGCGACGGCGACGGGTACCTGCGCGAGGCCGCCGTCCGACAGCTGGCCGTGCGCACCGGACCCGAAGTGCTGCCGCTGCTGCTGCTCCGGTGCGTCGACTGGGTGCGGCCGGTCCGGGAGCTCGCCCGGTCGATCGTGCTGTCCAAACTGGACGATGAGTCGCTGCGCGTGGTGCTGCCGCTGCTCGGCGTCCTGCGACGGCGTCAGGTCGACGGCTGGATGACCGCGCTGCTGCGTGAGGCCCTGCCGGGCGTGCTCGAGGACGCGTTGGCGCTCGAGGACCGGGAAACCCGCCGGTGGGTGCACGCGGAGGCGGTCGGACTGCTGTCGAGCTCGCGGCTGCTCGGCATCGCGGTGGGCGACCCGGACTTCGTCGTGCGTTCGTCGTGCGGCAACGCGCTGCTCGACCGCGGCGAGTACGTCTCGGAGCTGCTGGCCGGCGGGGCGCCGAAGGTCCGGATGCGGGCGTTGACGCTGCTCGGGCCGGAGGCCGCGGTGGCCCACCTGGCGGACCGGTCGTCGGCGGTCCGGTCGATGGCGCAGGCGCTGGTCCTGAAGGCGGGCGGCGACCCGGCGGCGCACTACCGGGCGATGCCGCTGTCGTTCGGCGTGCTCGCGGGGCTCGGCGAGACGGGGATCGCGGCCGACGCGGCGGTCCTGGAGCGTCACCTCGCCGACGGCCGGCCCCGGATCCGCCGGACGGCGGTGCGCGGCCTGCGCCGGATCGCGCCGGAGTCGGCTTCGGTGCGGCCGCTGCTGACGGACCCGTCGCCGTCGGTGACCCGCCAGGCGGTGGCGTTCCTGCGCGGCCGGTCCGTCGACCCGGTCGCGCTGCGGGCCCTGCTGTCCCGCGGCCGTCCGGTCCACACGCGCCGGGCGGCCGCGGCCCTGCTCCGCGACCAGGACACCTGGCTGCGCCTGCACACGAACCTCACCCTGCTGACCGACCCGGACCTGGCCGCCGACGCCCACCGCGACATCCACGCCTGGCTCCACCACTCGGCGTCCACCTACACCACCCCGAGCCCGGACCTGGCCGCGGAGATCGACGCGGCCTGCGCCGCCCTCGCCCCGGCCTTGGCCCGCGAAATCCGCTTCGCTCTCCCGAAACCCACGTGATCAGCCCCGCAACTCACGTGATCGAGGCCGGATCTCGCGTGATCAGAGGCGCATCTCGCGTGCTCACAGGGGCATCACGCGTGATTGGGGAGGCATCAGGCCGATGCCCGCCCGATCACGTGTGATGCCCCTTCAATCACGCGAGTTCCGGCCTCGATCACGCGGGATACGGGCCTGGTCACGTCGGTTCCGGGTCTGGTCACGTGGGGTCGGCGCGGAGGAGGCGGAGGGTGAAGGTGGCTCCGGCTCCGGGGCGGGCCGCGGCCGCGATGGTTCCGCCGTGGCCCGTCACCACTTCGCGGACCAGGGCCAGGCCGAGGCCGAAGCGGCGGCCGTCGCCGTCGGAACCTCGGGCGAAGCGCTCGAAGATGCGGTCCGCGTCGGCGGCCGGGAAGCCGATTCCCGTGTCGCGGACGCGCAGTTCCACGTGCCGCTCGTCCGGGACGCCGAGCCAGACCTCGATCGAACCACCCGGTGGTGTGTGGCCGAGCGCGTTGTCCAGCAACGCCGACAGCACGCGGCGCAACGCCGTCGGCACCCCCTGGACCACGTACGGCCGCCGCTCGCGGGTCACCGCCAGGCGGACCTGACCTTCGGATGCGCGCACCGCCTCCGCCGCCACCGCCTCCTCGGCCAGCACACCCAGCTCGACCAGCTCCAGCGACGGCCGTTCGCCGCACGCCTGGGCCGACAGCAGCAGGTCCTCGACGACCTCGCCGAGTTCCCGCGTGCCGCGCACCAGCTGGTCGAGGTCCGCCGCGTCGCGGCCGGACGAGCGGCGGGCCAGCAGCTGCGCGCGCGTGTGCAGCCGGGTCAGCGGCGCCCGCAGTTCGTGGGACGCGTCCGCGACGAACGTCCGCTGCCGCCGCAGCGCGTCTTCCAGCGGCCGGATCGCCCGGCGGGCCAGCACCCGCCCGCACCCGAAGGCGGCCAGCAGCGCCAGCACTTCCGCGACGCCGAGCCCGGTCACCAGCGACGCGCGGTCCTGGATCTGGTAGCGCTCCTCGAAGAACGCCTGGGAGACGACGCCGCCGCGGTTCTCCACCCGGAACGTGTACGTCATCCCGTCGATCGACCGCCGTTCGGTGTGGACGTCGCCGGGCGCCGGCACCAGCGCGTTCAGCTCCGGGATCGGCATCCCCGCCGGTGGCGGCCCCGCGGGCGCCTGCGCCCCCGGCGTGAACAGCCAGACGCAGCCGGGCGGGGTCGCGCCGGGGCCGAGCTGGATCGTCCTGGCCAGCAGCCGGTCCGCGTCGGCGTGCTGGCCGGACAGCAGGATGCCGTACGCGATCGCGCCCGCGACGGCCACCAGCAGCGACACCACCACGGCGATCTGCGCGGTGATCACCCACCGCGCCCGCCGCAGGGCCCGTTCCTCCGGTTCCGGGCTCATACCACGCCGATCTGGTACCCCAGGCCGTGCACGGTCCGCACGGCGTCCCGGCCGAGCTTGCGCCGCAGGTAGTAGACATAGGTGTCCACAATGGACTCCCCGGTGGTGTCGGCGAACACGCGCGTGCGCAACGCCGCCCGCGGGTGGATCGCCTTCGGCCGCTGCGCCAGCGTCCGCAGCAGCTCGAACTCCCGCCCGGACAACGTGATCCGCTCGCCGCGCGGCAGCACGACCTCGTGGCGCTGCAGGTCGAGCGCCGCCGTGCCGAGCGGCAGGCACTCGGCGCCGTCGAGGTCGCGGCGGCCCAGCGCGCGCAGCCGCGCGAGCAGCTCCTCGGCCTCGAACGGCTTGACGAGGTAGTCGTCCGCGCCGGCGTCGAGGCCGGCCACGCGGTCGGCCACCTCCCCCAGCGCCGAGAGCACCAGCACCCGCGTGGTCACCGCGCGGGCCCGCAGCCGCCGCAGCAGCTCCAGCCCGTCGAGCACCGGAAGCCGGCGGTCGATGACCAGCACGTCGTACCGCCCGGTGAGCCCGAGGTGCAGGCCCCGCTGGCCGTCGTACGCCGCTTCGGTCTCGTAGCCTTCGTCGGTGAGCAGCTCCCCCAGCATGCCCGCCAGTTCCCGGTCGTCTTCGACCAGTAGCACCTTCGGTTTCGCCACCCCGTCGCGCACCGATCCATCTTGACAGTTATTTCCGAACTTGAATAATCAACTTTTCCCGGTCAGCGGTACAGGTTCGGCCGTCAGGAGTACGTCGGTGCTCCCCCTGCGGGCATCGCGCCGGTCGAGCCAGCCCAGCACCGGCGCGGTCATGATGGTGGTGACCAGCGCGACGAGCACCAGCACGGTGAACAACGCCGGCGAGACGATCCCGGCGGCCAGGCCGACGTTGAGCGCGATCAGCTGCATCAGCCCGCGGGCGTTGACCAGCACGCCGACGCGCGTCGCGATGGCCTGCGGCTCCCCCGCCAGCCGGGCCGCGCCCCAGGACGCGCCCAGCTTGCCGATGATCGCGACCACCACGCACAGCACCGCGAACGCGAGCAGCTTCGGGTCGGCGAGCAGGGCGAACCGGGTGTTCAGGCCGGAATAGGTGAAGAACAGCGGCAGGAACACGATCCGGCCGATCGGCATGATCTTCGCGAGCACGGCGTCGGCGGACGGCGTCCGGGGGAACGCGATCCCCACGCAGAACGCGCCGAACACCGCGTACAGGCCGATCACGTCGGTGAACCAGGCGGCGGCGAACAGCGTCATCGCGGTGACGAGCACCCGCTGGTCGAGCCCCATCCGCTCGCTGCGCATCGCCTTCGCCAGCAGCCGCCGCCCGACGATGAACACCAGCCCGGCGAACAGGACACCACCGCCCAGCGCGAGCGCGATCGGCCCGGCCGACCCGGCGTGCATCCCCAGCACGACCGCCAGCAGGAGCCAGGCCAGGACGTCGTCGAGCGCGCCGCAGGCCAGCGCCAGGGAGCCGAACTTCGTCCCGGCGATCCCGCGTTCGGTGATGATCCGCGCCAGCATCGGGAACGCCGTGATCGCCAGCGCGACCCCGACGAAAGCCGCCGACGTCACCGGCGAAACGCCGTCCTTGCCGATGCCGACCCACGACATGCCGACGACCGCGACCCCGATACCGAGCAGGAGCGGCACCAGCGTCCCGGCCGACGAGACGGCCGCGACGGACTTCCGCGACTGCCGGATGCTGCGGGGGTCGAACTCGTAGCCGGCGCCGAACATGTAGATGACCAGGCCGATCTGGCCGCCGACGTAGAGCAGCGGCCGGATCCCGTCCGGGAACAACGCCGTCTGGACGTCCGGCAGCAGCAGCCCGAGCAGCGAGGGGCCGAGCAGCACGCCGGCGATCATCTCCCCGACCACCGGCGGCTGGCCGAGCTTGACCGCGGCCAGGCAGACCAGCCGGACGACCACGAGGATCACCACGACGGCGAGGAAGAAGACCGGTGCCGCTTCGGACGGGCTCATCGGTTGCCTCCGGCGAAGTAGGTCGAACACAGGGCTTGGCGGCGGGCGTCGAGGACCATGTACGTGCCGAACACGAGCTGGGCGAAGCTGCGCCAGACGTCTTCCCAGCGGTCGCGCACCGCGAGCCACACCAGGGGCGCGCGCCCGTGCCGGGCCCTGCGGGGCGTGAGCAGCACCGGGCCGCGGTTGGGGATGGAACGCGTGTGGGCGGCCGTCGAGGCGAGGCTGAAACGGCGCAGCACTTCCTGCGCGACGACCCGCATGGTCGGCGGCGCGAGCCCGCGCGCCGGACAGGCCCGGTTCTGCGCGACGCCGAACGGGATGAACTCCTCTTTGGTGGACTGCTCGGCGAAATCGGGGTAGCTGAAGCACAGCACCGTCCCGGCCGGGATGGTGAGGTCGTCCAGCTCGATGTCCGCGGTGGAGATCCGGTGCGCGATGCCGAACAGCGGGTACGCGCGCAGCCCGTCGTCGATGATGCCGTCGATGTCCTCCGGATGCTCGGCCAGCCGCTGCTGGCCGCTTTCGTCCTGCGCGATGATCATCAGCAGGTGCGCCATCGCCTCCGACATCTGCACGACGGCGGTGGTGAAGAAGGTGCCCTGCAGGTAGTAGGCCTGTTCCTCGGGGGTCAACGACTCCGGGAGCGGGTGCGGGACGTCGGCGAGCCGCTGCCTGAGGTACTTCGTCAGCCGGGCCCGGCGGCGCATGTTCCGCGGCCGCACGCACTTCAGCGCCGAGGCGACGTCGTCCGCGTGCGCCACGATGAGGTCGCGTGCCTCGGGCGGGCACGGCTCGTCGAACACCAGCTCGTAGTACAGCTCCGCCCAGATCGGCATCATCTCGTCGCGCAGCCGGACGAGCCCGGGGCGGACGCCGTCCAGTACGTGGCCGGCCACCCGCCGGGCCAGCTCTTCGGAGTCCTTTTTGGACTTGACCAGGATGTGGCGGGTGCACTTGGCGACCTCGTCGTAGCGCGGCCCGGCTTCCAGGTGTTCCTGGTGCACCTCGGGCCCCGGCGACAGCCAGTACCAGAACAGGTCGGACAGCGCGGCGCCCCGGCTGCGGCCGTTCGCGGCCGGATCGGCGTAGACGCGCTTGAAGTCGGCGGCGCCGACCTGCGGCCCCGGGACCGTCACCACGTCCTGGCCGTTGACCAGCGCGAAGATCCGCATCCGCAGCGCCACCACGCGTTCCGGCAGCCAGGCGAGCACCTTGCCGATCATCGGCGCACCTGGTCCGGGGTCAGGTCGGCCGGGTGCCGGCCGCCGCACATCGCGAGGGCCTGGTCGAAGTCGTCGCGCAGCAGTTCCAGCACCCGCGTGACGCCTTCGCGCCCGCCCGCGGCCAGGCCCCACACGACCGGGCGGCCGACGCCGACCGCGTCCGCGCCGAGGGCGAGCGCTTTCACGACGTCGGTGCCCCGCCGGATCCCGCCGTCGAGCAGCACCGGGATCGCCCCGCCGACCGCCGCCGCGATCCCGGGCAGGACGTCGATGGTCGCGGGTACGGTGTCGAGCTGGCGGCCGCCGTGGTTGGACACCACGATCCCGGCGACGCCGTGGTGGACGGCCAGCCGCGCGTCCTCGGCGTGCAGGACACCTTTGATCAGCACCGGCAGCTTGGTCTTGCCCCGCAGCCACGCGATGTGGTCCCAGTTCAGGCCGGCCGACATGACGATCTCGCGGACGTGGCTGGCGTTGCCACCGCTGCGGTTCTCCAGCTCGAGGTTGCGGAGGTTCTCCACGACCAGGCCGGGCGGCAGGTCGTGGAAATCGTTGCGGTCGTCGCGCTCGCGGCGGCCGAGCACCGGCGAGTCGACGGTGACGACGAACGCCTTCACGCCCGCGTTCTCGGCCCGGCGCACGATCGCCTCGGTGAACTCCAGGTCCGGCTGCAGGTAGAGCTGGAACCACAGGCCCGGGTCCGGCGCGACCTCGCGGGCGGCCGCGGCGATGTCTTCGATCGCCGTGGTGGCCGCCATGCTGACGATCATGATCGTGCCCGCGCGGGCCGCCGCCCGCGCCGTGGCCAGTTCGCCGTCGGCGTGGGCGAGCCGGTGGAACGCGGTGGGCGCGACGAGGATCGGCATCGACGACGGCGTCCCGAGCAGTTCGACGCTGAGGTCGCGTTTGTCGCTGCCGCGCAGCACCCGCGGCAGCAGCCGCAGCTTCCGGAACGCGGATTCGTTCTCCGCCAGGGTGATCTCGTCCTGCGCGCCGCCGGCGAAGTAGTCGTAGTGCACGGGGTCGAGGCGCTGCCGGGCCGCCGCCTCGAACTCCGCGACCGTGCGCATCAGAGCTCCCGGGTGAAGAACGCGGTCAGCGGCTCGACGTGCACCTCTTTGTCCCACTCGTTTTCCAGGTTCTCGGTGACGTGGTGGGTCGCGACGAGCTCGCCGCGCCGGTAGTGCCGGACGATCGGGTGCAGGTAGTGGCCTTCGCCGTGGTCGTTGGCCTTGTCCTGGGCGGCCCGGGCGACGAAGTCGAACGGGTCGACCTTGTCGTGGTCCGGGCCGTAGTCGAGGGTGACGACGTAGAAGTCGTCCGGCGGGTTCTCGAGGACCCGGTCGACCGGCACCTCTTCGAGGTAGCGGGCGGTGTCGCCGTCCACGACCACGACGTCACCGAGGAAACCGAACTGCTGGTACAGCGCGGAAGTCCGGTTGATCCGGGTGATCACGGCTTCGGTCAGCGCGTCCGGTTTGGCGGGCAGCTCGGTGTGCGGCCACGGGACTTCGTGGTAGCGCTCGTTCAGCACCTTGGCCAGCGCGCGGACGCCGTAGCGGAAGCCGTGGATGAACGCGCTGGTGGCCTTCTTGAAGTCGCGGACCTGCGTGATCGTGCCGGCGAAGTGGAGGCCGGGCACGTTGACCGACTCCCAGCTCGGCGTCTGCGCCGGGAACCGGTCGTCGATGGTGAGTTCGGGGCGGCAGTCCTCGTCGAAGAGCGAGGCGTCGAAGCGGAAGCCGGTGCAGCCGATCACGCGGTCGTAGCGGATCTCCTTGATGACCTCGTCGGCGCGGGCGAAGGCGAACTTGACGTGGTAGCCGTCGGCGTCCTTGCGGACTTCGCGCACGTCGCCGTCGAGGATCGCGTGCTGCAGCTTGAGCTGGTACATGTCGAGGATGCCCGCGTTGTAGGCGCGGAGGTGGCCGACGAAGTGCGTGCGCCAGGCCAGCTTGACCGGCCGCGGCCCGCCGACGTGCACGACGGCGGCCTGCTCGATCAGGTTGTCCGCGGTCTCGAAGGCGGAGTTCCCCTTGCCCAGCACGAGGACGCGCTGGTCGGTGAAGCTCTTCGGGTCGACGTCGACGTCCACGTACTGGTCGATCAGCTCGGCGCCGGGGAACCGCGGGATGTACGGCTTGGTGACGCCGGTCGCCATGATCAGCCGGTTGGCCCGGAACTCGGCGTCACCGGCGGTGAGGACGAAAGTTTCGCCCTCGCGGCGGATGCGCGTGACGCGGGTGTCGTAGCGGACCTCGACCTTGTGCTTCTCGACGTAGTCGGCGAGGTAGCGCAGGAGGTCGGGCGCGTCCGGGAAGAGCTTTTCGCTGTAGTCGGTGAAGAGGACCGGCTCGTCGTCGCCGTCGGCGAGGATCGAGTTCCAGTCCATCCGCATGCGCAGCTCCGGGTCGGTGTACCCGGTGTGCTTCTTGTTGATGGAGATGAGGGTGCGGTGCCGCGGGAAGGTCTCGAAGAAGTGCCCGGGCGCGGACCCGGCCTCCAGCACCAGGTACCGGTGCCCGGCGTGCCCGAGGTGCTGTCCCAGCTGCACCCCCGCCGGCCCGGCCCCGACGACCAGATAATCGAGCACTTCCTCCGCCACGACGACCTCCTGGGGCTCGGCACCGACCACTTGATCGGCGCCGAGCCTGCTCCGGAGATCTCAGAAAAGCCTCAGAGCCCGGCTTTCCCGGGAAAGTTTCGCGTCAGCGGCTCGTGATCGGAGCCGGGACTCGCGTGATCAGCGGCCGGCTGCGCGGGCCAGGCGTTCGGGGTAACGCTCCCCCGCGATGGCCTCGGCGGGAGCCGCCGCCGCGATCGCGGCCAGGTCGTCGGCCGTCAGTTCCAGCGAAGCCGCGGCCACGTTCTCCTCGAGGTACTTGCGGCGCTTGGTGCCCGGGATGGGCACCACGTCCTCGCCCTGGGCCTGGACCCACGCCAGCGCCAGCTGGCCCGCCGTCACGCCCTTGTCCGAGGCCAGCTGCCGCAGCGCCTCGACGATCGCCATGTTGCGCTCGAAGTTGCCCTCGGCGAAGCGGGGCAGGCCGCGGCGCATGTCGTCCTCGGGCAGGTCGGCCATCGACGTCACCGCGCCCGTCAGGAACCCGCGGCCCAGCGGCGAAAACGGGACGATCCCGATGCCGAGCTCCCGGCAGGTGTCCAGGATTTCGCCTTCGATCCCCCGGGTCCACAGTGACCACTCGCTCTGCAGCGCCGTCACCGGGTGCACCGCGTGCGCGGCCCGGATCGTCGCCGCGCTCGCCTCGGAAATCCCGGCGTACCGGATCTTTCCGGCCGCCACCAGCTCGGCGAGAGCTCCCCAGGTCTCCTCGATCGGCGTGTCCGGGTCGACGCGGTGCTGGTAGTACAGGTCGATGTGGTCGACGCCCAGCCGGCGCAGCGACTCGTCGCACGACTGCTTCACGTACGCGGCGTCACCGCGGGCGCCCATCGCGCCGTCGTTCCACACGATGCCGAACTTCGTCGCGAGCACGACGTCGTCGCGGCGGCCGGCGATCGCGCGGCCGACCAGCTCCTCGTTGACGCCGCCCGCGTAGACGTTCGCCGTGTCCAGCAGCGTCACGCCGAGCTCGAGCGCGCGGTGGATGGTCGCGATCGACTCGTCGTCGTTGTCGCGGACGCCGTAGGCCTGGCTCATCCCCATGCAGCCGAGCCCCTGGGCGCCGACCTCCAGGCCGCCCAGCTTCCTGTTCTTCACGCGGAAATCTCCTCCATACCGGGTTCCACGCCGAGCACGTTGCGCTCGACCTGGGCGTAGTTCTCGATCTTGTAGTCGAGGATGTCCAGACAGCCCTGCAGCTCGGCGATCCGCTCGGCGACCGACCGGCGCTGCTCCACCAGCAGCGCCTTGCGGCGGCCCGCGCTCGCGACGCCGTGCCGGCGCAGCGACGCGTACTCGCGCATGCTCTTGATGGGCATCCCGGTGGTGCGCAGCTTGGTCAGGAAGCCCAGCCAGTTGAGGTCGTCGTCGGAGTAGGCCCGGCGGCCCGCGGCGTCCCGCGCGGGCGGGTCGAGCAGTTTGATGCGCTCGTAGTACCGGAGGGTGTCGATGGACAGTCCGCTACGTCGCGCGGCTTCCGCTATCGAGTAGCTCATGGCCCGACAGTACGACCTGGAGTGCACTCCAGGTCAACTCTTCACCCTGGTCTTCCATAACACCGTTCCGATACGCTGGGTACATGGCGCGACCCCGCACGCACGACGAAGCGCTCCGGCTCAAGCTGCTCGACCGGGCCGGCGAGCTCCTCGCGGCCGACGGGCCGAAGGCGCTTTCGCTGCGCAAGCTCGCCGCCGACGCCGGGACGTCGACCACCGCCGTGTACTCGCTGTTCGGCAGCAAGCCCGACCTGGTGAACGCCCTGTACACCGAGGGCTTCCGCCGCTTCGGCGCCCGGATGGCCGGGACGCCGCTGACCGGCGACGCCGTCGAGGACCTCGTCGCGCTCGGCAGCGCCTACCGCACCAGCGCGCTGGCCGACCCGCACCTCTACGGGATCATGTTCACCAAGTCGGTGCCCGGGTTCGAGCCGAACGAGGACGCCGAGAAGCTCGCCCGCGAGACGCTCAAGCCGCTGGAACGGATCATCCGCCGCGCGATCGCCGACGGCGTCTTCCTCGACGTCCCGCCGGAGACGGTGGCGGTCGGCTGCTGGGCCATCGTGCACGGCCTGGTGTCGCTGGAGCTGACCGGCAACCTGCCGGAGGAGTTCGACGTCACGGGTGCGTACGAAGCGGCCCTGCGCGCGAACGCCTCCGGCTGGCTGCGGCCTCACCTCAGCGGCAACGTCCCGTCGTAGACGACCACGCCCTGCGCGTCCCACGCCTTGACATGGCCTTCCGAGTCCGGCCCCAGCCTGCTGACCGGGAGCCAGATGGCGAACATGCCGTCGGTCACCAGGGTGTCGGCCCCGTTCCCGTTGCCGAAGTCGATCACGGCCTGGGTCGCCGAGCGGGGCACCAGCACCGCGAACGGCGTCCGCGAACGGCCCGCCCCGCCGCCGTTTTCGACCGCGCCCAGGGTGCTGAGCACGAGCCTGCGGGCGGGTACCGCCGGGCCCGCGTACATGTCCGGGTAGGCGCGCTCCCGCGGGCCACCGGGACCCGGCTCCGTCGTGCACGCGACGACCCGGTCGCCCAGGCGGCCGAGCACGACCTGGTAGCTCTGCTCGGTCAGCAGCGGGCCGGGCTGGTAGGCGGCGGCGTCCACGATCGCCTCCTCCGCCGCACCCAGGCAGTCGCCCAGTGCCCGGCCCGCGGCCGAGGTCCGGTCGGCCGGGGCCGGCCGGTCGGTGACCGAGAGCAGCGGCGCCGGCGCGGCAGGCAAGGAGAGCTCCGGCCGGGCACCCGGCCCGCCGCCGATGGTCAGTTCGGCCTTCGCCGGGACCGTGAGGGTGAACACCACGAACTGGCGGCTGACCGGCGAGGCGTCCACGCTCCACGACCCCGAAGAGCCTCCGGCCGTCTTCAGGCCGAAGTCCGCCTGTGGCCAAGCCGGGTCGACCACCCCGGCGGCCAGGCCGGTCGCGCTGTGCAGCAGCAGCCCGGACCGGCTGCCCGGGGCGTACGCGGGCGCAGCCGCCGGGTCGGACAGGGTCACCGTCGTCTCGGTGACCTCGCAGAACATCGGCTTGCCCGCGGCCGTGGCCGCGACCACCGCGTCGGTGCCGAGCGCCTGGGTGAACAGCGGCACCCAGTCCGCGCGGTCCGGCACGCTGCCCGTCTTCCCCTCCGCCCGCACGGCGGCCCAGCACCGGTCGAGCGCCGAAGTGGCCAGCTTGGCGTCCAGCGTCAGGCCGGTGCTCGCCGCGGGCGGCGCCTCGGCGGGCTGCCGCAGCGGCCGCGTCACCACGACCGCGCCGGCGGCCAGCACGAGCACCGCGGCCGCGGCCGCGTACCAGAGGTGCTTCGTCCGCCGTGGTTTGCCGATGCCCCGGCGGAGTCCGGTGCGCAACCGCGCCCGGACGTCGTCCGGCAGCTCCTGCCGGGCCGGCAGGCCGAGGTCGTCGCTCATTTCTCCTCCAGCAGCGTGCGCAGCCGGGCGCGGGCCCGGGACAGGTGGGCGCGGACGGTGACCTCGGCGACGGCCAGCAGCGCCGCGGCGTCGGCGACGCCGAGGTCGCCGAGCAGGCACAGCTCGACGACCTCTCGCTGCGCCTTGGGCAACGTCCGGACGGCCGCGAGGACCGCGCGCAGCCGCTGTTCGCCGTCGAGCCGCTCGGCCACGGCGTCGGCGTGGTCGGTCACGACCGGCGGGTCGGGCAGCTTCCGAAGCAGCCTCAGCCGTCTTCGCACGCCGCGGTACTCGTCGCGGGCCGCGTTGGCGGCGACGGTGTAGAGCCACGGCAGCGCGCTGTCCCGCACCAGCCGCACGTCCGCGCGGCGGCGCCAGGCGGTGAGGAAGGTGCTGGAGGTGAGGTCTTCGGCCGCCGACCACGAGCCGGTCAGCCGGTAGGCGTGGTTCCAGACGGCCTCGGCGTGCCGCTCGAAGAGCTCGGTGAAGGCCGCCTGGTCGCCCTCGGCCGCCCGGTCCCACAGAGCGCGGTCATCCACCGGCGCCCCCGTCGCTTGGCTGGTCACACCTCTCAGTGGCCGGCGTCACCGCGGTTGTTGTGCGGCCGGTCGGATTCCCTCGCGAACGAGGTGTCTTCGAAGTCGAACTCGTGCTTGCTGCGCTCGAACACCGCCTCGGCCTCGAAGCGCGCGTGGTGGAACCGCAGGCCGCCGGTCGAGGACGTCCGCGCGAAGCGGGCGGCGCCGCGGAACCGGGCCCAGGAGAAGAAGGCACCCTCGCGGAAGTCCGACCGGTCGAAGTTCGCCAGCGCGGTGAACTCCGTGCCGTAGAAGCCCACCCGCCGGCAGAAGGTGGTCTGCTGCATGTGCACCGCGCCGACGAACCGGGCGTGGCTGAAGTCCGCCGCCTGCGCCTCGCAGCCGCTGAACCGGAAGTCGACCAGCTGCGCGCGCTGCAGGTCGATGGCCAGGCCCGGCCAGAACGCGGGGTCGTCCCGGCGCAGGTGCGTCCGCAGCAGCTCCTGCACGGCGAGCCGGACCTGCAGCTCCGCCTCGTCGTACTCGGGCTTCGCCGGCTCCTCGGCCTTGCTCCGCACCGCGTCCACGCCGCGGATGCCTTGCTTCGGGCCGTCGAACGGCATCCGCAGGTACGCGCACCACACGTTGACGATCGTCTGGCGCTGCTTCGGGTTGTCCTGCCCGAGCCGCTCCAGCGCGTACAGCCCGCCGAGCCGCACCGGTGCCTTCTCGCTGCCGAGCTGCTCGACGGCCTTCGTGTACAGCTCGGTGACCCGCCGCTCCTCCAGGTCCCGTTCGGTCACCGCCGCGACCCGGGTCGCCTCGGCCAGCTGCAGCTCCAGCGTGCGCTGGCGGCGCGTCGCGAGCCACAGCGCGAACACCCCGCCCGCGCCCGCGCCGATGCCGAACGCCGTCTTGACCGCGTCGATCCGGACCGGCGCCTCCGGCCGCCCCGACCAGGCCAGGAACAGCCAGAGCAGCGCCCCGGTGGCGGCCGCGACCGCGACGGCGGTCACGGCGATCCACCGCCACTTCAGGACCGGCACCGGCTCAGACGGCGCCGTACTGGCGGTCACCCGCGTCGCCGAGGCCCGGGACGATGAAGCCCGAGTCGTTGAGGCGTTCGTCGATGCTTGCCGTGACCACCCGGACCGGCAGGCCGGTCTTCTCCAGGTGCGCCAGGCCTTCCGGGGCCGCGAGCGCGCAGATCGCCGTGACGTCGTCGGCGCCGCGGCCGGTGAGCAGCCGGATCGTGTACTCCATCGAGCCGCCGGTGGCGAGCATCGGGTCGAGCACCAGCACCGGCCGGTCGGCGAGCGATTCCGGCAGCGACTCCAGGTACGGCGTCGGCTTGAGCGTCTCCTCGTCGCGCGCCAGGCCGACGAAGCCCATCTGCGCGTCCGGGATCAGCTTGTGCGCCTGGTCGGCCATGCCCAGCCCGGCGCGCAGCACCGGCACCAGCAGCGGCGGCTTCGCCAGCTTGTAGCCGTCGGTGCGGGCGACCGGCGTGTGGATCTTCTCGGCCTTCACCGGCACGCCGCGCGTGGCTTCGTAGACCAGCATGACGGTCAGCTCGTGCAGCGCGGCCCGGAACGCGGCGCTGTCGGTGCGCGCGTCGCGCATCGTGGAGAGCCGGGCCTTCGCGAGGGGGTGGTCGACGACGTGCACATCCATGCGCGTCAATCTAGCTGTTTCGCGAAGCTCTTCACCCAGCCGCGCTGCCAGGGTGTTTCGACGGCTCGCTCGTTGTAGTGCGCTCGTGTCCACGCGACGGCTTCTTCGGCGGGGACGCCGGAGAGGACCGCCAGGCAGGCCATCACCGTCCCCGTCCGGCCCGCGCCGCCGTAGCAGGCGACTTCCACCCGTTCGGTCTTCGCCCGTTCGTGGAGGGCCTTGATCTTCGCGCGGGCGTCCGCGGGCCGGGTGGGCAGCAGGAAGTCGGGCCAGGTGATCCACTCGTGGGGCCAGGTGATGCCCCCGCCGTGCTTGCGCCGCAACCGGCTGGTGCCCAGGTAGAGCCCGTAGTCGGGGGTGGGTTCGTCGGGGCGGGGGCGGCCCAGGCCACGCCCGTGCACGCGGGTGCCGTCGGGGAATTCGACCATCGGCACAGTGTCCTCCGGAAGATGGACACGCAGGGTGGTTTTCGCCGATAAGCTGCGCCGGGTGAGCGAACTGACGCCCGACCAGATGCGGGCTTCCGACGCGGACCGTGAACGCGTCGCCCAGGTGCTGCACAACGCCCTCGCGGAGGGCCGGATCACGGTGAACGAGCTGGAAGAGCGGCTCACCACGGTGTACGCGGCGAAGACGCTGGGAGAACTCAAACCGGTGACGGCGGACCTGCCGTCGTCGTCCGCGGCCGTTGAGCCGGCCACCACCCGGGCGCTCGGGTTCCCGGACCAGCGGATCGGCGGCCACCCGGGCAGCCCGGTGTCGATCGGCGTGCTGTCGGGAGCGGTCCGCAAGGGCAGCTGGGTCCTGCCCCCGCAGCACAACAGCTTCGCGTTCTGGGGCGGCGCGGAGATCGACCTCCGCCAGGCCCGCTTCGCCGACCGCCACTGCACGATCACCGCCGTGGCGATCATGGGCGGCATCCAGATCACGGTCCCGGACGACATCAACGTGGACGTGACGGGCATCGGCCTGATGGGCGGGTTCACCCTGGAGGACAAGTCGGGCGCGCCGCCCGCACCGCCGACGGCCCCGACGGTGAAGATCAACGGGCTGGCGTTCTGGGGCGGGGTCGTCGTGTACCGGAAGCCGGCGAAACGGGACGAGCCGCCGCAGATCGAAGGGGCCTGACCTCGTCGTTGTGACGCGCTCAGCACCCAGCGTCACAACCGATGGGGGCTCGCACTGTCGGACCCGCCGCCTAGACTCAGGCGCATGACAGCCACGACCAGCACGTCAGCGGCGCCGGCCACCCCGGCACCGCTGGTGGACGCGACTCGCGACGACGCGAGCCTGCGCCGCTTCCTGCTCGGGCTGCCCGGTGTCGACCAGGTCGGCGTCGAGCAGCGCGCGGCGGGCCTCGGCACGCGCAGCATCAAGAAGGACGCCAAGCGGTGGGCCATCGACACCGCCATCTCCATGGTCGACCTGACCACCCTGGAGGGCGCCGACACCCAGGGCAAGGTGCGGGCGCTGGCCGCGAAGGCCGTGCGGCCCGACCCGGAACGCCAGGACACCCCGCGCGTCGCCGCCGTCTGCGTGTACCCCGACCTGGTCGCCACCGCCGTCGAAGCCCTCAAGGGCAGCGGCGTGCACGTCGCGAGCGTCGCCACCGGCTTCCCCGCCGGGCGCACCAGCCGCGAGATCAAGCTGGCCGACACCAAGATCGCCGTCGACGCCGGCGCGCACGAAGTCGACATGGTGATCGACCGCGGTGCCTTCCTCGAAGGCCGGTACATGGCGGTCTTCGAGGAAATCCGGGCCGTCAAGGAAGCCTGCGGTGACGCCCACCTGAAGGTCATCCTCGAGACCGGCGAGCTGGCGACCTACGACAACGTCCGGCGCGCGTCGTGGCTGGCGCTGCTGGCCGGCGGCGACTTCATCAAGACCTCCACCGGCAAGGTCTCCCCCGCCGCGACGCTGCCGGTCACCCACATCATGCTGCAGGCCGTCCACGACTGGCACGTCCAGACCGGCGAGCTGCGCGGCGTCAAGCCCGCGGGCGGCATCCGGACCACGAAGGACGCGATCAAGTACCTGGTCGCCGTGCACGAGGTCGCCGGCGAGGCGTGGCTGACCCCGGACCTGTTCCGCTTCGGCGCGTCCAGCCTGCTCAACGACCTGCTGCTGCAGCGCCGCACCCAGGTGGACGGCCACTACAGCGGCCCCGACTACGTGACGGTGGACTGATGCCCGTTTTCGAGTACGCACCGGCGCCGGAATCCCGCGCCATCGCGAACCTCAAGGACCACTACAAGCCCTTCGTCAACGGCGAGTTCGTCGACGGCTCGGGCGAGCCGCTCAAGACGATCAACCCGGCCACCGAGGAGGTGCTGGCCGAGGTCGGCACCGCGTCGAAGTCCGATGTGGACGTCGCGGTGAAGGCCGCGCGCAAGGCGTACAACGGTGTCTGGTCGAAGATGCCGGGCACCGAGCGCGCGAAGTACCTCTTCCGGATCGCCCGGCTGATCCAGGAGCGCTCGCGCGAGCTGGCGGTGCTGGAGAGCCTGGACAACGGCAAGCCGATCAAGGAGTCGCGCGACTCCGACGTCCCGACGGCGGCGGCGCACTTCTTCTACCACGCCGGCTGGGCCGACAAGCTGGAGTACGCGGGGTACGGCCCCAATCCGCGGCCGCTGGGCGTGGCGGGCCAGATCATCCCGTGGAACTTCCCGCTGCTGATGCTGGCCTGGAAGATCGCCCCGGCGCTGGCCACCGGCAACACCGTGGTCCTCAAGCCGGCCGAGACGACGCCGCTGACCGCGCTGGTCTTCGCCGAAATCTGCCAACAGGCCGAGCTGCCGCCGGGCGTGGTCAACATCCTGCCGGGCGCGGGCGACATCGGTGCGTCCATCGTGGAGCACGCCGACATCGACAAGATCGCCTTCACCGGCTCCACCGAGGTCGGCAAGGCGATCCAGCGCCAGGTCGCGGGCACGCCGAAGAAGCTGACGCTGGAGCTGGGCGGCAAGGCGGCGAACATCGTGTTCGAAGACGCGCCGCTCGACCAGGCCGTCGAGGGCATCGTCAACGGCATCTTCTTCAACCAGGGCCACGTCTGCTGCGCGGGCTCGCGCCTGCTGGTCCAGGAGTCGATCGCCGAAGAGGTCCTCGAGAAGCTGCGTTACCGCGTTTCGACGCTGCGCATCGGCGACCCGCTGGACAAGAACACCGACATCGGCGCGATCAACTCCGCCGAGCAGCTGGCCAAGATCCGCGGGCTCGTCGAATCGGGTGACGACGAGGGCGCGCAGCGCTGGACCAGCCCGTGCCCGGTGCCGGACCGCGGGTTCTTCTTCGCCCCGACGGTGTTCGCGAACGTCCACCAGTCGATGCGCATCGCGCGCGAGGAGATCTTCGGCCCGGTGCTGTCGGTGCTGACGTTCCGCACGCCGGACGAGGCAGTCGCGAAGGCGAACAACACGCCGTACGGGCTGTCGGCCGGCATCTGGACCGAAAAGGGCTCCCGGATCCTGTGGATGGCGAACCAGCTGCGCGCCGGCGTGGTCTGGGCCAACACCTTCAACCGCTTCGACCCCGCCGCCCCGTTCGGCGGCTACCAGGAATCCGGCTTCGGGCGCGAAGGCGGCCGCACCGGGCTGGAGGCGTACCTGAATGTCTGACCGGATTTCCGTCGCCAAGACGTACAAGCTGTACATCGGCGGCAAGTTCCCCCGTTCGGAGTCCGGCCGGGTGTACCCGGTGACCGACGGCAAGGGCAAGTTCCTGGCGAACGCCGCCCACGCGTCCCGCAAGGACGTCCGCGACGCGGTGGTGGCGGCCCGCAAGGCCTTCCCGGGCTGGGCCGCGGCGACGGCCTACAACCGCGGCCAGGTGCTCTACCGCTTGGCCGAGGTCCTCGAAGGCCGCCGCGACCAGTTCGTCGCCGAGGTTTCGGCGTCGGAAGGACTGGCGGCGAAGAAGGCCGAGTCCGTGGTGGACGCCGCGATCGACCGCTGGGTCTGGTACGCGGGCTGGACGGACAAGATCGCCACGGTCCTCGGCGCGGCGAACCCGGTGGCGGGCCCGTACTTCTCGTTCACCGTCCCGGAGCCGACCGGCGTGGTGGGTGTCCTGGCGCCGCAGGGCTCGTCGCTGCTGGGCCTGGTCGAGGTGCTGGCCCCGGTCCTGGCCACGGGCTCGACGGCGGTGGTGGTCTCCAGCGCGGAGCGCCCGCTGCCGGCGATCACGCTGTCGGAGGTCCTGGCCACCTCCGACGTCCCGGGCGGGGTGGCGAACATCCTCACCGGGCGGGCCTCGGAGCTGGGCCCCTGGCTGGCGTCGCACGGAGACGTCAACGCACTGGACCCGACGGGAGCGGCCCCGGCCGACCGCCCGGGCCTGGCGCGCGAAGCGGCGAACACGGTGAAGCGGGTCCTGACGGTCCCGGAGGCGGAACCGGACTGGACGACGGCACCGGACCTCACCCGCCTGCGGCGGTACCTGGAGGCCAAGACGGTCTGGCACCCGCTGGGCGTCTGAGGTCACGAGCGGAGGCCGCCACCCGGGCACACCGGGTGGCGGCCTTCAGTGATGTGGTCGATTCCCCGACGCGCAGGGTCCCGCAGGTGACCGCGCGTCGTGTGCCGCCGACGGGCGCGGCGGGAGCTTCGGGTCGAGCAGCACGCCGGTCGCCCTCGCGACTTCACACCACCCGGCGCACCGGCCCGCTAGCTCATCGTCACCGAGAAGTCCGTCAGCGTGAACCGGGCCTTGCCGCCGCCGGTCGAGCAGAACTCGATGCCGTAGCCGATCTGGTTGACCGTCGGGTTCGCCGGGACCAGGCCCTTGCCGATCGCCCACGCGATCATCGCCTTCAGGTCCACGCTGCCCGAATACTGCGTCGACCGGGACACGAACGCCACGTACCCCTCGTCGTCCGCCCAGACGTCGTAGGTGAAGCCGCCTGCCGTGTACGTCGTCAGCTTGTCGCCCGACGGGACCTGCTTGCGGTTCTCCGTCCAGACCATCACCTCGGTGACGCCCTTGCCGTTGCCGACGCCGTTCAGCCACAGGTCGTAGGCCACGTCGTAGATGCCGATGCCCGGGCCGCGCCCGGCGAAGGTGGATTTGATCACCGAATAGTCGTTGAACGGTTTTCCGTTCTGGTTGTTGATGTCCTTGTGCACGTTCGGATAGGTTTTCACCGACGTCGAATCCGGTTGGGTGGAATCGACGTACCAGTTGTCGTACGCGCACGCGCGCAGCGTTTCCGGGCCCGCTTCCCCGGCGTTCCACATGTTGTTGTGCACGTAGTAGCCGCCGTCCGGCCAGCCACCGTCCGGGTCACTGGTGGCGAACTCCGGCGTGCGGCAGTTCCGGACCGGCGTCGTCGACGGTGGCGTCGGCGTCGGCGGCGGTGAAGCCGCAGGTGGGGGCGAGGAAGGGGCAGCCGAAGCCGACGTCACGGACGCCGTGGGCGCGGCCGATGAGGAGGCCGGCGGCGAAGGTGTTGGCACCGGCGCGGCCGCGACGCCGTCGACAGGCGCGCCGCCGCACCCGGCGACCGGCAGGAAGCAAATCGCCAACAACACGGCCATTGTTCTTCGTCGCATTTTCCCGCCCGCGGCTGCAATTCGGCAGAACGAGGCGGAACCCTAACACGGAAAACCGTGGATCAGTCCGGGTCGAGGTCACCGGAGGTGATGGGACGGCCGGGCAGCGGGGAGCCCGGCCGCGCGCTGAGACCGTCGATCATGATGCCGACGCACCGGCGCGCCGCCATCTCCGCGACCTCCGGCGTCTTCGCGCGCGCCTGGCGCAGCAGCGTCGCGAACAGGATCGCGATGTCGCCCGCGCCGACGTCGTCACGGAGCTTGCCCTCCTCCTGCGCGCCCTCGACGAAGGCGTCGAGGACCTCCAGGATCTCGTCGCGCAGCCGGCGGACCTCCGGGTCACTTTTGAGGATGACCAGCGCCCGGTGCGACACCATCGCCAGCTGCACGCTCAGCTGCAGCTCCACCGACTGCCGCAGCAGCCGCTCGAGCGCGCGCCACGACGACGTCTCCTCCGCGGCGATCACGCGCGCGTCGATCAGCACCCGCTCGAAGTTGTCCATGGCGACCGCGCGGACCAGCGCGTCGCGGTCCGGGAAGCGGCGGTACAGCGTGCCGACGCCGACGCCGGCCGCGCGGGCGATCTCCTCCATCGGCACCTCGGGACCGGAAACGGCGAAGATGCTCTTCGCGGCGGCCAGGATCTGGTCGCGGTTGCGGCGCGCGTCCGCCCGCAGGGTGGTCTCGGGGTCTGCCGTCATGCCGTTCGCCTTCCGCTGAATCGCGCGGGGTGATTCTCGCATGGTCAGGGAGCCACGCACTCCCTCCTCGAACGGGTAGCCGGCATCTAGTGGACGACTTCCTTCCGCTTCGGTACCTTGGACCAGAGAACCGGAATGTAATCCTCCGCATACTTTCCGTCCGATTTAGGGGGTTCGAAATGACCGAAGTGGCCGAGCCTGCGACCCGCGGCGACACCTTCCCGCTGACCCGCACCTGCCCGTTCGCCCCGCCGCCGGCCTACGAAAAGCTCCGCGAGGCGGGTCCGGTCCAGCGCGTCGGGCTGCCCGACGGCTCGGAGGCCTGGGCCATCACCCGTCTGGAGGAGGTCCGGCAGATGCTGACCGACCCCCGGTTCAGCTCCGACCGCTTCAACCCGGGCTTCCCCATCCTCACCAAGGACGGCCGTCCGATGCGCCGCCGCTTCACCGCTTCGCTGATCAACATGGACCCGCCGGAGCACGGGGCGGCCCGGCGCGAGGTCGTCGGCGAGTTCACCGTCAAGCGGATGAAGGCCCTGCAGCCGCGCATCCAGCAGATCGTCGACGAGCACATCGACGCGATCCTGGCCGGGCCGAAGCCCGCGGACCTGGTCTCGGCGCTGTCCCTGCCGGTGCCGTCGCTGGTCATCTGCGAGCAGCTCGGCGTCCCGTACGCCGACCACGACTTCTTCCAGTCCCGCAGCTCCACCCTGCTGAACCGGGAGGTGACGCAGGAAGTGCGGGTGCAGGCGGTCGAGGAGCTGCAGAACTACCTCGACGAGCTGGTCTCGGCGAAGGAGGCCGACCCGACCGACGACCTGCTCGGCCGCCAGGTCCTCAAGCAGCGCGAGGAGCACGGGGACGTCGACCACGACTCGCTGGTTTCGCTGGCTTTCCTGCTGCTCCTCGCCGGGCACGAGACGACGGCGAACATGATCTCCCTCGGCACCGTGGCGTTGCTGGAGAACCCGGACCAGCTCGAGATCATCAAGAACGACCCGGGCAAGACCCTCGACGCCGTCGAGGAGCTGCTGCGGTACTTCACCATCGCCGAGTTCGCGACCTCGCGCGTCGCCACCGAGGACGTCGAGATCGGCGGCCAGCTGATCCGCGAAGGCGAAGGCGTGCTCGGCCTGAGCTATTCCGGCAACCGCGACGCGGCCGCGTTCGACAACCCGGACGAACTGGACATCGAACGCGGGGCGCGCCACCACGTGGCCTTCGGGTTCGGTCCGCACCAGTGCCTCGGCCAGAACCTGGCCCGGATGGAGCTGCAGATCGTCTTCGACACGCTCTTCCGCCGCATCCCGGGGCTCAAGCTCGCCACCCCGGCGGACCAGCTGCCGTACAAGCACGACTCGTCGATCTTCGGTCTCTACTGCCTGCCCGTGACCTGGTGAGGGAGACGTCATGACCGCCGTCCACGAATTCCCGATGACGCGGACGTGCCCGTTCGCGCCACCGCCGGCGTACGCCGAGATCCGCGAGGAGGAGCCGGTCACCCGGGTGCGGCTGCCCGAGGGCAAGCAGGCCTGGGTGGTCAGCAGGCACGAGGACGTCCGGACCGTGCTGAACGACCGGCGGTTCAGCGCCGACCGGCAGCACCCGGACTTCCCGCAGCTGATCCCGGGGTTCCGGCGCCCGGACGACGAGCGCACCATGATCACCATGGACGCGCCGGAGCACGGGCCGGCGCGCCGGGCCGTGCTCGGCGAGTTCACCGTGCGCCGGATGGAGGAGCTGCGGCCGCGCATCCAGGAGATCGTCGACGAGCGGATCGACGCGCTGCTGGCCGGCCCGAAGCCGGGCGACCTGGTCGAGACGCTGTCGCTGCCGGTGCCGTCGCTGGTCATCTGCGAGATGCTCGGCGTGCCGTACGCCGACCACGACTTCTTCCAGGTGAACACGGCGAAGCTGCTCAAGCGCGCGACGCCACCGCAGGAACGGCGGGCCGCGGCCGAGTCCGTGCGCTCCTACATGAGCGACCTGATCGGCGAGAAGGAGGCGAACCCGCCGGACGACCTGCTCGGCCGGCAGATCGTCAAGCTGCGCGAAGAGGGCACCTACCGGCGGGCCGCGCTGGCCGCGACCGGGTTCCTGCTGCTCGTCGCCGGGCACGAGACGACGGCGAACATGATCTCCCTCGGCACCCTGGCCCTCCTGGAGAACCCGGACCAGCTGGCGCTGATCAAGGACGACCCGGGCAAGACCCTCGACGCCGTCGAGGAGCTGCTGCGGTACTTCACCATCGTCGACGCCGCCACGGCGCGGCTGTGCGTCGAGGACGCCGAGGTCGGCGGGCAGCTGATCCGGGCCGGCGAAGGCGTGCTGGCGCTGGGCTACGCGGCCAACCGCGACGAAGCCGCGTTCGAGAAGCCCGACGAGCTGGACATCGAACGCGGCGCGCGCCACCACGTCGCCTTCGGGTTCGGCCCGCACCAGTGCCTCGGCCAGAACCTGGCCCGGATGGAACTGCAGATCGTCTTCGACACGCTCTTCCGCCGCATTCCCGGGTTGCGGCCGGCCACGCCGGTCGGTGAACTGCCGTTCAAGGACGACGCGGGTATCTACGGCCTGTACCGGCTGCCGGTGACCTGGTAGAGACGAACTGCCAAACCACCACAGGAGAAGAGGACCATGAAGATCATCGCGGACACCGGCAAGTGCGTCGGCGCCGGTCAGTGCGTACTCACCGAGCCCTCGCTGTTCGACCAGAGCGAGGAGGACGGCACGGTCATCGTGCTCGACGACCAGCCCGAGGGCGACCTGGTCGAGAAGGCCCGTGAAGCGGTGCACGTCTGCCCGAGCCAGGCCCTCTCCCTCCAGGAATAGCCCTCCCGCGCTCGTGAGTGGTAAGGCGGGTTCTAACCCGCCTTACCACTCACGACACTTATCCACATCAGTTTCCGTTATCCACAGATTCAGGATGTGCTCACAACCGCGCGTCTAAAGGCGCCATGGTCGAGACATGCCTCTGCACACACGCTGGTCGGCCGACCGCCTACCGGACGGAGCCCGCCCCAGCTGGCAACCGCTGCTCGACGCCCAACACGGTGTCGTCAGCGGTGAACAGCTCCGCTCGTACGGCCACACCAGAGCGGACATCGAGGCCAACGTCGTGGCCGGCCGGTGGCAACGCGTGCTACCAAGGGTCTACGCGACATTCACCGGAGAGCTGCCCCGGCCCGCCCGCTTGTTCGCGGCTTTGCTCTATGGCGGCGCGAACGCCGTCCTCAGCCACCACACGGCAGCGGAGGAATGGGGGCTGATACCCCTGGCGGATCGGCCGGCGGAGATCACCGTGCCGTACACCAGTTCCGCGATCTCGCAGCGTCCCCTCGTCGTCGTCCACCGTTCGCGAGCGCTGCGGTATACGACGCTGGCGACCACACCAGCCCGGACCCGCAAACCCGACACGATTCTCGATCTGGCGGTTTCGCAGCCGACCGCACGGGAGGCGACGTTGCTCGTCGTCGACCTGGTGAGCCGGAGCTCGATCCCCGTCAACGACGTTCAGGATTGCCTGCTGCTGCGGCCGCCGTACCGCTATCGTGCCGCCATTCGCCGTGGACTCGGCCTCGTCGCCGACGGGCTGATGTCAGCGCTGGAAGTCGAGTACCTCGAGAACGTCGAAGACCGCCACGGGCTACCTCGCGGCGAACGACAGACGCCTTTCATCGTCGACGGGAAGACATTGTGGGAGGACGTCACCTATGACGTTCACGGCGCCGCAGTCACGATCCGGCTTGACGGTCGAGCCACACATGCAACCGGCGGCGTCGCATTCCGGGACCGTCGCAGGGACAACGCTGCCGAGCTCGCAGGTCGAGCGCGCCTCGTCTACGGCTGGCAGGACGTTCGATCATCGCCGTGCGCGGTGGCAGCGGAAGTGCGCAAGATCCTCTTGCGCGAGGGCTGGTCACCCGAGGGAAGCCGAGCAACGACTTGTCGACAATGCCGGCCACCCCGGTCGTGAGTGGTAACGCGGGTTAGAACCCGCGTTACCACTCACGACAACCCAGCCACCTACTCAACGGGACTTCTACTTGACCGCGCCCATGGACAGGCCGCGGACCAGGTGGTTCTGCGCGATCCAGCCGACGATCATCACCGGCAGCGACGCCAGCAGGGCCGCCGCGGACAGCTGGGCCCAGTACAGGCCTTCGCTGGTGATGAACCCGACGAGGAACACGGGAACCGTGCCGGCCCGCGCCGCGGTCAGGTTGACCGCGTAGAAGAACTCCGTCCAGGAGAAGATCACGCAGATCAGCGCGGTCGCCGCGATCCCGGGCGCGACCACCGGCATGATGATCTTGCGCAGCAGCGTCGGCAGGTTGGCGCCGTCGATGCGGCCCGCCTCGATCATCTCGTGCGGCACCTCGAGGAAGAACGACCGCATCATCCAGATGGCCAGCGGCAGGTTCATCGAGGTGTACAGGATGACCAGCGCCCACACCGTGTCGAGCAGCTCGGTGTTCTGCGAGATCACGTACAGCGGGATGATCGCCGCCACGATCGGCAGCATTTTCGTCGAGAGGAAGAAGCCGAGCGCGTTCGACGTGCCTTTGACCGGCGCCAGCGACAGCGCGTACGCGGCCGGGACGCCGAGGAGCAGCACCAGCAGCGTCGAGAGGATCGTGACGAACGCCGAGTTCGACAGGTACGGCAGGAATCCGCCGCTCAGGACGTTGCCGAGCTGCTCGAACGTCGGGGTGAAGAACAGCTTCGGCGGGTCGGTGTAGGCGTCCGCCTCCTGCTTGAACGCCGTGAGGATCATCCACAGCAGCGGGAAGACGAACAGGATCGCGATCACCCAGGTCGCGACGGTCAGCGAGCCCTTGCCGTAGTGGCGCTTGCGATGGACGACGGTGGTCACTTGATGCCTCCGCTCACCGAGAAGGTCCGGAACATCAGGCGCAGCGCGAAGGTCGCCACGATCATCGTCAGGATCACCACGATCACGCCCATCGCCGAGGACTGGCCGACGTCGAAGCCCTCGAACGCGCGCTGGTAGATGTAGTACGGCAGGTTGGTGCTCGCCGTGCCCGGGCCGCC
Organism: Amycolatopsis sp. NPDC004747; assembly: GCF_053601335.1. Taxonomy (NCBI): domain Bacteria; kingdom Bacillati; phylum Actinomycetota; class Actinomycetes; order Pseudonocardiales; family Pseudonocardiaceae; genus Amycolatopsis; species Amycolatopsis sp. NPDC004747. Next base: position 94,606 of record NZ_JBSGBQ010000026.1, read on the forward strand.
CTGGGTCATCAGGAAGATCGCGTCGAAGCTGTTCACGATGTAGATCGCGCCCAGCAGCGTGGCCAGCTGCAGGAACCGGGACAGGTGCGGCAGGGTGATGGAGACGAACGTCCGCCAGCGACCGGCACCGTCCACATTGGCCGCTTCGAGCACGTCCTTGGCCTGGCTCTGCAGGCCGGCCAGGATGAGCAGCATCATGAACGGCGTCCACTGCCACACGATCTGGGCCATCACCGACGCCAGCGGGAACTCCGAGAGCCAGTCGACGTCGGTGCCGAAGACGAAGTGCAGCAGCCCGTAGGTCGGGTCGAACATCGTCGTCTTCCACAGCAGCGCGCCGGCCGCGGGCAGGATCAGGAACGGCGTGATCAGCAGCGTCCGGACGACGCCGCGGCCGAGGAACTTGCGGTCGAGCAGGATGGCCAGGCCGAGGCCGAGCAGCAGCGCGACGAACACGCACACCACGGTCAGCAGGACCGTGTTGAGCAGCGCGACCAGGAACGTCGTGTCGCTGAAGACGTCGACGTAGTTCTGCAGGCCGACGAAGTGCCGGGACCCGGGCCGGACCAGGTTCCACGACTGGAACGAGTAGAACACGGTGAGCAGGAACGGCAGCTGCGTCACCGCGATGACGAAGATGAGCGCGGGCAGCAGCGGCAGCCGCCGCTTGGCCGTGGTGCTCAGGCCGCGTTTCTCCGCGACCTTCTCCTGGGTGGTGGACGTGGGGGTGGATACGGAGAGCGTGGACATCACTGCACCGCCTTGTACGAGTCGCCCACGGTTTGCGCGTAGTCCTGGGACTGCTTCAGCGCGTCTTCGACGGATTCGCGGCCGGCGATCGCGGCCGACAGCTGCTGGCTCACCCGGGTGCCCAGGTCCTGGAACTCGGGGATGCCGACGAACTGGATGCCGGGGTAGGGCACCGGGTTCGCCATCACCTTCTGCTGGTTGGCGTCCGCGATGCCGTCCAGCGTCGGCTTCGCGTACGCCTTCGCCGCGTCGGCGTACTCGGGGATCGCGTACGTCGACTGGCGGACGCCCGGCGGGACGCGGTTCCAGCCGTAGGTCCGGCCGACCTTCTGCACGTACGCCTTGTCGGTCATCCAGGCCATGAACTTCCAGGCCGCGTCCTTGTCCTTGGCCACCTTCGGGATGCCCAGGGCCCAGGTGTAGAGCCAGCCGCTGGCCTGGGTCTTGACCACCGGGGCGGGCGCGTAGCCGGACTTGCCGACGATCTTGCTGCTGGAGGGGTCTTCGTTGGTGCCCGCCATGACCGTCGCGTCGTACCACATCGCCGCGTTGCCCTGCGTGTAGCGCGTGCCGCACTCGGAGAACCCGGCGCTGGAGGCGCCGACTTCGCCGTGCTCGCGGATCAGGTTGACGTAGAAGTTCGCGGCCTGCGTGAACTCCGGCGAGGTCAGCTTGGCGTTCCAGTTCTGGTCGAACCACTGCGCACCGAAGGTGTTGGCCACGGTCGTGAACGGCGCGAGGCTCTCGCCCCAGCCGGGCTTGCCGCGCAGGCAGATGCCCGCGACGCCGGCGGCCTTGTCGTCGAGCTTCGCGGCGAAGTCCGCGATCTGCTGCCAGGTCGGCTTGGCAGGCATGGTGATCCCGGCCTTGTCGAAGAGGTCCTTGCGGTAGGCCAGGAACGACGACTCGCCGTAGAACGGCACCGCGTACATCTGGTTCTTGTAGGACAGCGAAGTCTTGATGCTGGGGATGAAGTCGCCTTCGTCGTAGCCGGGGGTGGCCGCCATGTGGGGTTCGAGGTTCTCGAGCCAGCCGTTGGCCGCCCACTGCGGGGCCTCGTAGTTGCTGATCATGACGACGTCGAACTCGCCGCCCTCGGTGGCGGTCGACGCGGTGATCTTCGCGCGGGCCTGGTTTTCCGGCAGGGACACGAACTTGAGGTTGATCCCGGTGGCCTTCTCGAACTCGGGCGCGAGCGAGATGGCGTCCTTCATCTGCGGGTTGGACACGATGGCGATGACGAGCGTCGAGTTGCCGGTGCCCAGCGAGCCGGCGCCCGCGCAGCCGGTGGCCAGCAGCGACGTCGCCGCGAGGAGGGTGAGGAGCTTACGCACGGCCACCTCCGGGGAGGACTTGCACCTTCAGGCCCGCGCCGCTGCGCATCTTGGCCAGCGCCTCGGGGTACTGCTCGAGCGGCAGGGTGTCGGTCAGCAGGGCGTCGGTGTCGATCGCGCCGGACGCGACGAGGTCGAGGGCGGCGCCGAAGCTGTGCAGCACGGCCATCGAGCCGACGACGGTGATCTCGTCGTTGTAGATGCGGAACGGCGAAAGCGCGACGCGGGCTTCGGCCGGGGCGACGCCGAAGACGAGCAGCCGTCCGCCTCGCCGGATCGCGTCGAAGGCGGCCTCGATGGCGGGCGCGGCTCCGGTGCAGTCGACGGCGACGTCGAACTTCTCGCCGTTCAGGTCGCTGACGTCTCCTGCGGTGGCGACGGCACCGAGGCTCGCCGCCCGGGGCAGCCGGTCGGGGTTGCGGTCGACCACCGTGACCTGCGCGCCCGAGCGCTGCAGCAGCTGCTGCATGATCAGGCCCATGGTGCCGGCACCGACGACGAGGAAGCGTTCCCCGGCCTCGACACCGACGCGACGCACGCCGTGCACCGCACAGGAAACGGGCTCGACCAGCGCGCCCTGCTCCCAGGTCATCGAGTCCGGCATGCGGTAGCAGTTGGCCGTCGGGACGGCGACGAACTCCGCGAAGGCGCCGTCGACGGTGTCGCCGGTGGCGTTCCAGTTGGCGCAGAGGTTGCCGTGGCCGGCGCGGCAGGGGCCGCAGTAGCCGCAGAACAGCGACGGGTCGACGGCCACCCGGTCGCCGACCTTCCACTCGCCCGGCACGTCCGCGCCGAGCTCGACGATCTCCCCGGCGAACTCGTGCCCGGGGACGATGGGGTACGGGGTGGGCGGGAAGTGCCCGTCCGCGATGTGCAGGTCGGTGCCGCAGATGCCGCACGCTCCGACCTTGACGACGACCTGACGTTCCCCGGGTTTCGGATCGGGCACCTCGCCGACCCTGATCTCACCGGGCCGGTCGACGATGGCGGCACGCATGCCTTACCCCTTCCTCGCCGCTCATATGAGCAACATTGACCTATCGCGTCGAGAACATGTGAAGGCATTACAGGTCTGACGTCGGTATTACGTCAACCTTTCGGCTGGATTTCGCGCTATTATGCTCAGATGAGCGCTTCCCGTAAGGACGCTTCGCTGACTGAGGCGATGCTGCTCGCCACCGTCGCCCGGCGCTTCTACGTGCAGGGACGCTCCAAGCTGGAGATCGCGGGCGAGTTCGGCGTCAGCCGGTTCAAGGTGGCGCGGATGCTCGACACGGCCATGGAGTCCGGCCTGGTCAGGGTGGAGTTTTCGCTGCCGGCGCCGGTCGACCTGGCGCTGTCGGACGAGGTCCGCTCGGCGTACGGCCTGGAGCGCGCCCTGGTGCTCGAACGCTCAACCGAGCGCGAGCCGAAGGAGGTCGTGCGGGCGAAGATCGGCTCGCTGGCGGCCCGGCTGCTGGAGGAGATCGCGGTCCCGTCCGACGTGATCGGGCTGTCGTGGGCGCGGTCGGTGAACGCGATGACGGAAGCGGTCCGGGCGCTGCCGCGCTGCCCGATCGTCCAGCTCTGCGGGGTGCAGGCCGGGATGGACATGCGCGGCCGGTCGGTGGAGACGGTCAGCCGCGTGACGTCGGTGTCCGGCGGCGACGCGTACCCGATCTTCGGGCCGCTGGTGCTGCCGGACCGGCGCACGACGGAGACGCTGCGGCGCCAGCCGGGCATCGCGGAGACGTTCGGCCAGTTCCGCCACCTGACGAAGGCGGTGGTCAGCATCGGCGCGTGGCAGCCGGGCGAGTCGACGGTGTACGACGCACTGGACGAGGCCGAGCGCGCGGCGATCGCGGCCCGCGGGGCGACGGCCGAGGTCGCCGCGCGCCTCTTCGACGCCTCGGGCAACGCGTTGTCGACCGGCTTGGCCCACCACGTCCTGGCGATCAGCCACGAGGAGCTGATGGCGGTCCCGGAGGTGATCGCCCTGGGCTACAGCAAGCCGAAAGCCGCGGCAGTCGACGCGGTCCTCCGCTCGGGCATGGTCTCGACCCTGATCACGGACGCCGCCGCGGCGGTCCCGCTGCTGGCGCTGGCGGCGAAGAACCCGCCGGTACTCCCCCAGGCGTAGCTCGTCGCCGGAGCCGTACCCCACCGGGCGCAGCCGCCGGTGTTCTGCGTCCGGGACAAAACCCGGGTCGGGCCCGATGTGCTCGACCCCGCGGTTCACGAGCCTGGAGCACGTGAAGACTTCTCCCCGCCGGCGGCAGGCCGTCGTCTGGTTGCACGTCGTTTCGTCCGTCGCCTGGATGAGCCAGGCCCTCGCGCTGGTCGTGCTGATGTCGTCGGGCGCGCCCGCGATGGCCGACCGGCTCGACTCCGTCTTGCTCGCGCCCATGGCCAACGTCTCGGCGTTCACCGGTCTCCTGCTCGCCGGCGCGACGGCCTGGGGCTACTTCCGGCATTGGTGGGTGCTCACGAAGTTCGCGCTGACGTTGCTCCAGCTCTACGCCGGGATCTTCCTGCTCTCGCCCGCGCTCCGGGAGTCCGCCGACACCGGCACCGTCGCCTGGGCGCAGGTCGCCGGAGCGTCGCTGATGGCGAGCGCGCTCGCGTTCCAGGCGTGGCTGTCCGTCGCGAAACCGGGCCGCAGGACGCCGTGGTCGCCCACCGCCAAGCCACCGACCGCACCGGGCTGGGTGTTCGTGGCCGGGATCGGCGCACCGGCGTTCGACGTCGCCGCCGGGCTCGCCCTCGGCTACCCGCTGCCGGCGGCGGAGCTGATCACGCTGGTCGTGTTGCTCGGCTTCGAGCGGCGACGACGGCTCGCCCCGGTGGGCTGAGCCTCAGAGGCCGTATTCGATGGCGGTGGCGTCCGGGCTCGCCAGCAGGGCGTACTCCACCATCGACGCGGCCGACGCGGCCGGGGCGACAGCCACGACGACCGCCGCGGCGAAGAAGAGCCCGGCCAGCACGCGCTTGAAGTTCCCCATGGTCCCCTCCCGGGTCGCGAAGCTTCCACGCTAACCCGAAACCGCGCCGCCGGACTGCGCCGTTGGGCGCAACCCGGCGGCTAGTGCGCGCCCACCCCGGTCACCCGGACGACCGCCATCCCGGCCTCGTCCGACGCCGCGAGGTCGACCTCGGCGCTGATGCCCCAGTCGTGGTCGCCCGCCGGGTCGTCGAAGATCTGGCGCACCTTCCAGACGTCCGGTTGCTGCTCGATCATCAGCAGCTGCGGGCCGCGCGCGTCCGGGCCGGTGCCGAGCGTCTCGTACTCCTCGAAGTAGTCCTCGATCGCTTCCTGCCACGCATCCGCGTCCCAGCCGCTCGCCGCGTCCAGCTCGCCGAGCGGGAACCACGCCCGGCGCGCGAACAGCTCGACCCGGCGGAACAGCTCGTTGCGCACCAGGACGCGGAACGCGCGCTCGTTGCGGGTGACGGCGGGCGGCTCGGACGGCGGCCGCGACGAGACCGGGCCCTCTTCTTCCGGGTGCCGCAGCGCTTCCCACTCGTCGAGCAGGCTGGAGTCGACCTGGCGGACGAGCTCGCCGAGCCACTCGATGAGGTCCTGCAGCGGCTCGGTCTTCGCCTCGTCCGGGACCGTGTGGCGCAGCGCGTCGTAGACGTCCGCGAGGTAGCGCAGCACGAGCCCTTCGGACCGGGCGAGCTGGTAGAAGCCGATGTACTCGACGAAGTTCATCGCGCGCTCGTACATGTCCCGCACGACCGACTTCGGCGACAGCTCGTAGTCGTCGACCCACGGGTGGCCCTGCCGGTAGCTGCGGTAGGCGTTGTTCAGCAGCTCTTCGAGGGGCTTCGGGTAGGTGACGTTCTCGAGCAGCTCCATCCGCTCGTCGTACTCGATGCCTTCGGCCTTCATCGCCTGCACGGCCTCGCCGCGCGCCTTGAACTGCTGCTGCGAGAGCACCGGCCGCGGATTGTCCACTGTGGATTCCACAATGGACACTACGTCGAGCGGGTACGACGGCGACTCCAGGTCCAGCAGCTCGATCGCGGCCAGCGCGAACGGCGAAAGCGGCTGGTTGAGCGCGAAGTCGAACTGCAGGTCGACGGTGAGCCGGATGATCCGGCCCTGTTCGTCCGGTTCGGACAGTCGTTCGACGACGCCGGCGGCGAGCAGGGCGCGGTAGATCGCGATGGCGCGCAGGATCAGCTTGCGCTGCGACGCGCGGTCCTCGTGGTTGTCCTCCAGGAGGTGCCGCATCGAGTCGAAGGCGTTGCCCGGGCGCGAAATCACGTTCAGCAGCATCGAGTGCGTGACCTTGAAGCTGGACGTCAGCGGCTCCGGGTCGGCGGCGATGAGCCGGTCGAACGTGCTCTCGGTCCAGTTGACGAACCCCTCGGGCGCCTTCTTCCGGACGATCTTCTTTTTCTTCTTCGGGTCGTCGCCCGCCTTCTCGAGGGCCTTGGCGTTCTCGACGACGTGGTCGGGCGCCTGGACGACGACGTAGCCGTCGGTGTCGTAGCCCGCGCGCCCGGCCCGGCCGGCGATCTGGTGGAACTCGCGCGCCTTGAGGTGGCGCTGGCGGACGCCGTCGTACTTCGTGAGCGCGGAGAAGACGACCGTGCGGATCGGGACGTTGATGCCGACGCCGAGCGTGTCGGTCCCGCAGATCACCTTGAGCAGCCCGGACTGGGCCAGGGTCTCGACCAATCGGCGGTACTTGGGCAGCATCCCGGCGTGGTGGACGCCGATGCCGTGGCGGACCAGCCGCGAGAGCGTCTTGCCGAAGCCGGCGGCGAACCGGAAGTCGCCGATCAGCTCGGCGATGGCCTCCTTCTCGGCCTTCGACGTCACGTTGATGCTCATCAGCGTCTGCGCCCGCTCGATGGCCGCGGCCTGCGAGAAGTGCACGACGTAGACCGGCGCCTGGCCGCCGTTGAGCAGCTCGGACATGGTCTCGTGCAGCGGCGTGAGGGCGTACCGGAAGGTCAGCGGGACCGGGCGCTGCGCCGAGGTGACCACCGCGGTCGGGCGGCCGGTGCGGCGGGTGAGGTCCTTTTCGAAGAAGGAGACGTCGCCCAGGGTCGCCGACATGAGGACGAACTGGGCGTTCGGGAGCTCCAGCAGCGGCACCTGCCACGCCCAGCCGCGGTCGGGCTCGGAGTAGAAGTGGAACTCGTCGGCGACGACCTGCCCGACGGGCGCGTCGGCACCGAACCGCAACGCGATGTTCGCCAGGATTTCGGCCGTGCAGCAGATGATCGGGGCGTCCGGGTTGACGCTGGAGTCCCCGGTCATCATGCCGACGTTGTCCGCGCCGAAGATGTCGATGAGCTGGAAGAACTTCTCCGAGACGAGGGCCTTGATGGGCGCGGTGTAGTAGCTGCGGCGGCCCTGGGCGAGCGCGGTGAAGTGCGCGCCGACGGCGACGAGGCTCTTCCCGGAGCCGGTCGGCGTCGAGAGGATGACGTTCGATCCGGAGACCACCTCCATCACCGCCTCCTCCTGCGCCGGGTACAGCTCGATACCCCGTTCGGCCGTCCAGGTCGTGAAGGCTTCGAAGAGGGCGTCGGGGTCGGGATCCGCAGGCAGGAGGTCGGTGAGAGTCATCAGGCGTCCATCGTGCCATCCGCTCGTCGCAAAGTCGGCAGGGGCGATCGCATCGCGACTGGGAAACCCGTAGGCTTCGCGGTACCGCGCGTCGACTGGGTGATACTTCCGGTGTCGCGCGCACACGGGCGGTACTCCGGAGGGCTTAGGAATGGCACAGGACATCATCCCGATCGAACTCGGCCTGCCGCAGGGCGACGTCGTCACCCTGTGGGCGCCGCGCTGGCGGGAAGACGGCGAGGAGTGGGAAGCGTTCCTCGGCGACGAGGACGACCTGTACGCCTTCGCCGACGCCGCCCACCTGGCCGCGTTCGTGCGCACGTCCGAGCGGCACGACCTGCTGGACCACCCGGCGTGGGACGCGGTGCCGTCGCTGAACGTGCCGGAGCTGATCCCGGACGAGGACCACACCTACGACCTCGTCGGCGTGCCGGAGCTGGTCGCCGAGGAGCCGGACGTCTGGCACATCGCGGAGCTGGCGGAGATCGTCGGCATCGTGCGGTCGCTCGCCGACGTGTGCGACCTCGAGGAGGTCCACGAGATCCTCGACTCGACCGAGGGCTTCTCGCTGCTCGACCAGGGCACGCTGCCGTTCACCGGGAGCGTCGGCGTCCAGGTGTGGAACGACCTGTCCGAGACGGTGTCGCAGAAGTGGGACACCGTGCTCGACGCGATCGACGGCCTGGTGACCCAGCCGGAGGTCGACGAGAAGGTGCTGGAGCAGACGGCCGAGGAGCTGGCGGCGTTCCACGAGGAGTCCGCGGAGGCCGAAGCCGGCGCCGAGGGCGAAGAGGACCTCGAAGCGCTGTCCTCGGATGAGGACGAGGACTCGATCGAGGAAGAGGGCCCGGTCGGCTTCTGGGCCGAGGTCGGCATCGACCCGATCAAGATCATCACGTCCGGCGCGGAGTACTACACGCTGCGCTGCTACCTCGACGACGCCCCGGTGTTCCTGGGCAGCGAGGGCGAGATCGACGTGTTCACGTCGCCGTCCGCGCTCGCCCGCGCCCTCGCCGACGGCAAGGAGCTGGCCGACACCGACCTCGCGGACGTGTCCACGTGGGACGAGGTCCTGGCGAAGGCCACGGCGGGCGAGCTCGAGATCGAGGTCGACGCCGAGAACACGTACGTCCTGACCGGCCTCGACGCGGACATCGCGGAGGGCCCGGAGGCGATCGACCCGACCCAGCTGGAGCTGGCGGTCGAGCTGATCACGGACGCGGCGGAGTGGGCGGGCGACGACTCGGCCGAGACGGCACTGGCGGGCAACGAAAGCCTGGGCTGGCTGGTGTCGTTCGTCCTCCGCCCGGACCCGACCCGCCTCGAGCCGTCGGCGCCGTTCGACGCCGAGCAGAGCGCGTGGCGGAAGCTGGTCGAAACTTTCGAGAACCGGCTTACGGTCGCCTGAGTTCCAGCTTTCGAAGGCCGCCTCCCGCACACTGGGGAGGCGGCCTTCGTCGTGTCGTCCACCCAAGTACGCGAGTCGTCCTTCCAGGTACGCGAGTCGTCCCTCCAGGCACGCGAGTCGACCGTCTGGGTACACGCGGACCGGCCTTCCTGCCGTGCGAACCGACCGGTCCACAGGCAAGGGCGAGATGTGGACAACCCGACCGAACGCGCCCCTCGTCGCCGGTTTTCGTCGTGGGCGGCCGATACGCTGGAGACGGGGGGGCGCCCCCGCGGGCTGAGCGAAGTTTCGACGCGCCTGCGCGAGCGAGCGAGCCCCCGCGCGCCGCCCACCGGTCGGCTCGCGTACTCGGCCCGTCGACTCGCGTGCCCGAGCGGTCGGCTCACGCACCCACAGAGTCGGCCCGCGTACCCAGACGGTCGGCCCGCGTACCCGGACGGTCGGCTCGCGTACCTGGAGGGTCGGCTCGCCCTGGAGGGTTGCACGCGAGATCAGCACGGCATCTCGCGTGCCCAGCCCGGCAGCTTGCGTGATCGGGCGGGCATCTCGCGTGTCTGGAGGGGCATCACGGGTGATCCGAGGGTCGGCTCGCGTGATCGAACGGACGACACGCGTACCCAGACGGACGACACGCGTGCCTGGGCGGACGACACGGGCGTGGGGTCACGGGGTGGGGTGTTCGGCGCGGACCGGGACCACCGCCACGGCCAGCGCCGGGAAGATCGCCGCCACGCAGAAGGCGAGGGCGTAGCGGGTGTCGCCGATGACCAGGCCCAGCAGCGGTGGGGTCAGGGACGCCGCGATGTTCTGGGCCGTGTTCTGCGTGCCCATCGCGCGGCCGGACCACGCCAAGCCCGCCAGCTCCGCCGAGGCCGTGAAGCCGAGGCCGTTGTCCGCGACCGTGATGACCCCGGCCAACGCCAGGGCCAGCAGCACCAGCCACGGCCAAGAAGCGTCGCCGAGGGCCACCAGGAGCATGACGAGGCAACTGGCGAACGCAAGCAGCCGCATCGGGCGCAGCCGGCTGCCCGCCCGGTCCGACCACCAGCCCGACCCCAGGCGGCCCAAAGCCCCCAGCACCTGGACCACCGCCAGGTACCAGCCCGCCGACAACGGGCTCCAGTGCTGCACCGCCACCAGGTACACCGGCGCGAACGCCGACACCGCGAACTGCGGCACCACCAGCAGCGCGCTCGCCCCGTGCACCCGCCACAGCGCCGCCTGCCGGTACGGCGAAGGCGGTCGCTCCCCGGAAACCGGACGCGGCGGCCGTGGCGGGTCCGTCACCAGCCACGCCACCAGCAGCGCCACGACGATCGCCAGCCCGGCCGGCAGCAGGATCGCCGCCCGGAAGCCGTGGTGCGCGGCCAGCGGCGGCAGCCCCAGCGCGGCCACGCCCACGCCCAGCGGCTGGGCCGTCTGGCGGATCCCCATCGCCACGCCCCGCTCGGACTTCGCGAACCAGCCCATCACGACGCGACCGCTCGCCGCGTTCACCGAAGCCGTACAGGCGCCGGCCGCCAAAAACACCCCAAAGAGGAGCCCGACCGGGTGATTTCCTATCCCGGCGTACACCAGGAGTAACCCCGAGATGCCCAGGCCGAGGGCCATGATGAGGCGCTCTCCGTAACGGTCCGCAGCCGCGCCCCACACGATCAGGGTGAACAACAGCCCGATGCTCGGGGCCGCGACGACCGTGCCGGCCTCGGCCAGGGTGAGCCCCTCGGCGGCACGCATCGCCGGGACCAGGAACGGAAGGCCGTACAGGAACGAGCAGCTCGCCGTCTGCGCGGCGAGGCCGAGCGCCAGGATGAGCCATCGCCGCCGGCTCGTCGAAACCTCCGCGACCTGCGCCATCTTCGTCACCGTCTCAAATAATGAGAAGTTGTTCCTACATAGTGAACGATAGTTGGCACAGCTAAGGACCGCAAGCACGCTTGCGGTCCGAAGCGGGGAAGGTCAGGCGAGCGCGGCGTACCCGGGCTTGATCACGTCGTCGATCAGCGCGAGCCGGGCGTCGAAATCGATGAACGCGGATTTCATCGCGTTGATCGTGAACCAGCGGAAGTCGTCGATACCATAGCCGAACGTCTCGTGCAGCGCGGCGAATTCGCTGGTCATCGTGCATCCGCTCATCAGCCGGTTGTCCGTGTTCACGGTCACCCGGAAGCGCAGCTTGGCGAGCAGGCCGATGGGGTGCTCGGCGATCGAGCGGACCGTGCCTGTTTGGACGTTCGACGTCGGGCAGATCTCCAGGGGGATGCGGCGGTCCCGGACGTAGGCGGCCAACCGTCCAAGGTGGACCGTGCCGTCCGCGTCGGTCTTGATGTCCTCGGCGATGCGCACGCCGTGCCCCAGCCGCTCGGCGCCGCAGTGCTGAATCGCTTCCCAAATGGACGGCAGACCGAATGCCTCACCCGCGTGAATGGTGAAATGCGCATTGTTCTGACGCAGGTATTCGAACGCGTCGAGATTGCGGGTCGGCGGGAATCCGTCCTCCGGGCCGGCGATGTCGAACCCGGCCACGCCGGCGTCGCGGTACCGGACGGCCAGGTTCGCGATCTCGAGCGCCCGGGCGTGCTGGCGCATCGCGCAGAGCAACGTCCCGACGCGGATGGTGCCGCCGTTCGCGGCCACGCGCCGGGTGCCCTCCGTGAACCCCTCCTGGACAGCCTCGACCACCGCATCGAGTGACAGACCGCGTTCGACGAACAACTCCGGTGCGTAGCGCACCTCGGCGTAGACGACGCCGTCGGCGGCCAGGTCCTCCACCGCCTCCGCGGCGACCCTGACCAGCGATTCCTCCGTTTGCATCACCCCGCAGGTGTGCGCGAACGTCTCGAGGTAGGAAACGAGTGAGCCGGAGTCGGCCGCACGGCGGAACCAGCTGCCCAGCTCGGCCGGGTCCGTGGTGGGCAGACCGGCATACCCGGTCGCCTCGGCGAGCTCGGCGACGGTGGCCGGGCGCAGGCCGCCGTCGAGGTGGTCGTGCAGCAGCACCTTGGGTGCGCGGCGGAGTGTCTCGGTGGGCAGAACAGGGCTTTCGTCAGGCATCCCCCAACGGTAACCTCGTTGTCATTCCCCTACATGGCCGTAACTCTCAGGCTGGGGCTAACCCTCAGCGTTGAGGATCATGTCCCGAATCGGCCATCCGGGGGCAGCCTCCGCAATAGCCTCTTCACGGGGGCCATACAGACAGCAATTTTTGCAATCGATAAGCTTCGTGGCACGTCCCTCCATTTCCCCGCCGACGAAGGACACACAGCAGTGACCACTGACAACCACATTGCCGCCCCGTCCTTCGACCGGATGCGCAACATGCTGGTGCGCGCGGCCGAAGTGCGTGAGAGCGAGCAGCAGCAGATCTTCGACGCGCTCGACGACATCTACGCCCGCCTCGCGCCGGTGGACTCGCTGGGCGCGGTCCGCAAGCGGCTGTCCGAGATGCCCGACCGCACCGAGGTCAGCGTCCTGGCCGAACGCCTCGACGAGGCGATGTCCCGCCTCGAGGCGCAGGACAACGTCCTCGCGGCGCTGACCCGCGCGATCGAGGCCCTCCCGGACAAGCTCGCCAAGTCCTTCGCGCAGCTCGACGGCCGCCTCGACGGCGTCGCCGCGCGCTTCGAGGGCGTCGCCGGCCGGATGGACGGGCTCGAGGACAAGCTCCAGAACATCCACCGGCGGCTCGACGAGCTGGGCGGGCACCTCGACAAGCAGGACGCGAAGCTCGACTCGATCCCGCAGTCGGTGCACGGCCCGGTCCGCGAGCGGATCGAGCAGGCCGAGGCGACGCTGCGCGAGCGCGTCGACACCACGGACCACGAGCTGCGCGGCAAGGTCGACGAGCTCAGCCGCGTCACGCAGGAGCGGGTCGGCGAGCTGGGCCGCACCACGCACGAGCGGATCGACGCCAACACCGAGGCGCTCAAGGTCGCGCTGACCGAGACCGGCGAGATGATCGACGCGTCCGACCGGCTGGAGAACCTGGGCAACCGGCTCGAAACGGTCACCACCCGCCTCGACGACCTGGCCTCCCGCCTCGACAAGGTGGAGGACGGCTTCCTCTCCGGCATCGGCGACCTCGACGGCGCGCTCAAGGCCGGGCTGTCGAAGGTCGAGGGCACGCTGTCGAAGCAGCCGGACACCGACTCGGTGGACTCGCTGGTCCGCAAGAGCAACGACGAGAGCGTCCGCCGCATCGGCGGCCAGCTCGACGAGGCGATGGCGACGTTCGCGGAGCTGATGCTCGGCGGCGGCCCGGCGGTCCAGCAGATCGCCCCGCCCCCGCCGGCCCCGCGCCAGCCGCGCCGCAGCTCCCGCAACGGCCGCGCGCCGAAGCCGGCCGACGCCAAGGCCAAGGCGGGCGAGGGCTCGGAAGAAGCCACGGAGTAATTCAGCCCCACGAAGAGGCCCCCACCGGCTTGCGCCGGTGGGGGCCTTCTCGTATCTCGCGTGATCCAGGGCGGAACTCGCGTGACTGGAGCCGGAACTCGCGTGAGCCGGGGCGGAGGTCAGGCCGGCTTGGCGCGGGCCGCGGCCCCCGGTTTCCAGCTTACCGGGCACCACCGACGGTTTCGGGTGGCTCCGGCCGCTTCACCGGCGGCACGACGTCACTCGGACGGGTGATCATCTGCGCGACAATCATCACACCTCGGCGCGGATCGTCTCCACGACGATCGGGCCGGGCGAAGGGGCCGACGAGGCGATCGTGAAGCCGCCTTCGAGCGCTGCCAGGGCCGCCGGGACCGCGTCGGGGGTGTCCGTGTGCAGCTCCAGCAGGGGCTCGCCCTCGGAGACGGCGTCCCCCGGCTTGGCCAGGCACAGGATGCCCGCCGCGGCCTGGACCGGGTCCTCCTTGCGGGCCCGGCCCGCGCCCAGCCGCCACGCCGCGACACCCACCGCGTACGCGTCCAGCGACGCCAGCACGCCCGAAGCCGGAGCGACCACCGTGTGGACGTGCGCCGGGGAAGGCAGCGGCGCCGAAGGGTCGCCGCCCTGGGCCGAGATCATCCGGCACCAGACCTCGTACGCCTCGCCGGACGCCAGCACCGCCGCCGGGTCGGCGGAGATGCCGGCCAGCGAAAGCATCTCCCGCGCCAAGGCGAGGGTCAGCTCCACCACGTCCGCCGGGCCGCCGCCCTGGAGCACGTCGACCGACTCGGCGACCTCCACCGCGTTGCCGACCGCCCGCCCCAGCGGGACGTTCATGTCGGTCAGCAGCGCCGTCGTCGGGACGCCGTGATCGGCGCCGATCGACGTCAGCGCGGAAGCCAGCGAGCGGGCCTGGTCGAGCGACTTCATGAACGCGCCCGACCCGAACTTCACGTCCAGGACCAGCCCGGACGCGCCTTCGGCGATCTTCTTGCTCATGATCGAGCTGGCGATCAGCGGGATCGACTCCACCGTCGAGGTGACGTCCCGCAGCGCGTACAGCTTCTTGTCCGCCGGCGCCAGCCCGGACGTCGCCGCGCAGACCACCGCACCGACGTCCTCCAGCTGGGCGAGGATCTCCGAAGTGGACAGTGCCGCGCGCCAGCCCGGGATGGACTCCAGCTTGTCGAGCGTGCCGCCGGTGTGCCCCAGCCCGCGCCCGGACAGCTGCGGCACCGCCGCCCCGCACGCGGCCACCAGCGGCGCCAGCGGCAGGGTGATCTTGTCGCCGACCCCGCCGGTGGAGTGCTTGTCGACCGTCGGGCGGGAGACCGAAAGCGACAGCCGCTCCCCCGACGCGATCATCGCGTGCGTCCAGCGGGAGATCTCCGCCGAGGTCATCCCCCGCAGGAAGATCGCCATGGCCAGCGCCGACATCTGCTCTTCGGCGACCTCACCGCGGGTGTAGGCGTCGACGACCCAGTCGATCTGCTCGTCGGAGAGCGTCCCGCCGTCCCGCTTGGTCCGGATGACGTCGACCGCCGCGAACGCGCTCACGGGAGGTCGTCCGGGCCGAACGCGTCCGGCAGGACGTCGGACATCGGCAGCACGCCACGCGGCGTGTCCACCAGGCAAGCAGACCCGCCCAGCTCGAACAGGATCTGGCGGCAGCGCCCGCACGGCATCAGCAGGTCACCGGCACCCGAACGGCAGGCGACGGCGACCAGCCGGCCGCCGCCGGACAGCCGCAGCTGCCCGGCCATCGTGCACTCGGCGCACAACCCGAGCCCGTAGGAAGCGTTTTCGACGTTGCACCCGGTCACGACCCGGCCGTCGTCCACGATCCCGGCCACCCCCACGTGCAGCCCCGAATAAGGCGCGTACGCATGGGAAGCCGCTTCGATCGCCTGGGAGCGCAGAGCGTCCCAATCCACAGTAGACACTCAGTCCTCCCCTCGCCGGTACGGCTGGCCGTCGGCCTTCGGCGGCCGCAGCCGCTGCGAAGCCACCGCCAGCACGATCAGCGTCACGAAGTGCGCGGTGTACGGGATCAGGTCGGACGGCAGCGTGTCGTTCGACCAGTAGATCGCGTACAGCACGCCCGCGCCGACGACACCGAGGCCCGCCGCGATCCACTGGCGGCGGAACAGCTGGACGACCACGATCACGGCGACCAGGATCACCGCGCCGTACAGCAGCGCGAGCACCGCTTCGCCGCCGCCGGCGAGCTGCAGGCCGTCCGCGTAACCGAACAACGCCGCGCCGCCGAGCAGGCCGCCCGGCCGCCAGTTGCCGAAGATCATCGCCGCGAGGCCGATGTACCCGCGGCCGTTCGTCTGGTTCTCCAGGTAGTCCGCGCCGCCGCGCAGCAGCACCAGCGAAGCGCCACCCATGCCGGCGAAGGCGCCGGAGATGATCACGGCCACGTACTTGTGCAGGTAGACGTTCACGCCGAGGGACTCGGCCGCCACCGGGTTCTCGCCGCAGGAGCGCAGCCGCAGGCCGAACCGGGTCTTCCACAACACCCAGAAGCTGACCGGCACCAGGATGATCGCCAGCATCGTCAGCGGCGCCACCTCGGTGACCAGGCCGCGCAGGATGCCGGCGACGTCGGAAATCCCGACGCGCTGCTGCTTCTCCAGGTCGCCCAGCCAGTCCGAGAGGAACGTCGCCGAGTAGGTGTCGAACTTCGGCACCACCGGCGACTGCCGCGGGTTGCCGGAGATCGGCGCGAAGATCAGGTTCGCCAGGTACTTCGTGATGCCCAGGCCGAGCAGGTTGATCGCGACACCGGAGACGATGTGGTTGACGTTGAACGTCACCGTCGCCACCGCGTGCAGCAGCCCGCCCAGCGCGCCGAAGACGATCGCGGAGATCAGGCCGGCCCAGACGCCACCGTTGTACGAGCCCCAGGCCGCGCCCCAGGTCCCGAGGATCATCATGCCCTCGAGCCCGATGTTGACCACGCCCGCGCGCTCGGCCCAGAGGCCGCCCAGCGCGCAGAGCAGGATCGGCAGCGCCAGGCGCAACGCCGTCTGCGCGGTGTTCGACGACGTGAGCGCGGCGACGCCGGTGGAGTACGACGCCGTCGAGATGACTGCGATGGCGACCACGGCCCAGATCACGCCGCGGAGCCAGCCGGGGACCCGGGACCGCTTGCGGTGCACCGGCATCGTGCCGGGGCTGCCGGCGTCGGGCCGGGAAACGTCGGTGACGGCCATCAGACGGCACCTCCTTCGCTGACCGAAGCGCCCTTGCGGCCGTTGGCGGCGAGCGCCCGGCCGACGCGGTGTTGCTGCGAGCGCAGGTCGGCCCGGCGCACGACCTCGTACGCCACGACGACCGACAGCACGATGATGCCCTGCATGATCGTCGCGATCTCCTTGGACACGTTGATCTGCTCCAGCGACACCGCGGAGGTGTCGAGGAACGCCCACAGCAGTGCACCGAGCGCGATGCCGCCGGGGTGGTTGCGGCCGAGCAGCGCGACCGCGATGCCGGTGAAGCCGTACATCTGGGTCGCGGTGATGCCGTAGCTGTAGTCGCGGCCGAGCAGCTCCGGCATCGCGACCATGCCCGCGACGGCCCCGGAGAGCAGCATCGCGATCAGCGTCATCTTCTTGGCGTTGACGCCACCCGCGGCGGCCGCGGTGCTGGACTCGCCGGACGCCTTGAGCTCGAAGCCGAACCGCGTGCGGTTGAGCATGAACCAGTAGGCGCCGCCGACGATCGCGGCGATGAACACGAACCCGAAGAGCGTGCCCGAGCCGAGCGGGATGCCCGGGATGCGGCCCGACGGCTCGATCACGCGGGTGCCGATGTTGTTGCCGGTCTGCACGCCGAACTGGTCGGCGTTGATCAGGAACGCGATGATCCCGGCGACGATCGCGTTGAGCATGATCGTCGAGATGACTTCGCTGACCCCGCGGGTCACCTTGAGGATCGCCGGGATGGCCGCGTAGGTCATCCCCGCGACGACCGCGACCAGCAGGATCGCGACGACGTGGATGACCGGCGGCAGCTTCATCGCGCCGCCGGCGATGGCGGCGACAACCGCGGCGAAGCGGTACTGGCCCTCGACCCCGATGTTGAACAGGTTCATCTGGAAGCCGATGGCGACCGCGAGCCCGGACAGGTAGTAGACGGTCGCCAGGTTCACCGTGTCGACCGAGGTCGAGCCCTTGAACATCTGGCCGATCATCGTGCCGTACGCCCGCAGCGGGTCCGCGCCCGAGATGATCAGCGCGATCGCCGACAGCAGCACGGCGAAGACGATCGCCAGCAGCGGTGGCAGCAGTTTCGTGCGCCAGGAAGTCATTCTTCGTCACCTTCTCCGGCGCCGGTCATCGCCGAGCCCAGTTCCTGCGGCGTCACCGTGGCGGGGTCGGCCTCGCTCACGAGCCGCCCGCGCAGCATGACGCGGATCGTGTCGGACAGGCCGATCAGCTCGTCGAGGTCGGCGGAGATCAGCAGCACCGCGAGCCCGGCGGCGCGGGCCTGGCGGATCTGCTCCCAGATCAGCGCCTGCGCGCCGACGTCGACCCCGCGCGTCGGGTGCGAGGCCACCAGCAGCACCGGGTTGCCGGACAGCTCGCGCCCGACGATCAGCTTCTGCTGGTTGCCGCCCGAGAGCGCCGCGGCCGGAACGTCGATGCCCGGCGTGCGGACGTCGTAGTCGCGGACGATCCGCTCGGTGTCGGCGCGGGCGCCGGCGATGTCGAGCAGCTGTCCTTTCGAGACCGGTTCGCGGGTCTGGTAGCCCAGGATCCGGTTGACCCACAACGGTTGCGTGAGCAGCAGGCTGTGCCGGGTGCGGTCCTCGGCGATGTAGCCGATGCCCGCTTCGCGCCGCGTCAGCGTGCCGGCCTTGGTGATGTCCCGCGCCTTGCCGTCGGCGTCGACCAGCTCGATCGTGCCGCCGGACGGCTTGCGCATGCCCATGATCGTCTCGACGAGCTCGGTCTGGCCGTTGCCTTCGACACCGGCGATGCCGAGCACCTCGCCCGCGTGCACGGTGAAGGAGACGTCGTCGAGCGCGTTGCGGTCCGAGCCCTCCGCGCCCAGCGTCAGCCCGGTCAGCCGCAGCACATCCCGGTCGGTGACCGTGGACTCGCGGGTCTCCGGGCTGGGCAGCTCGGAGCCGACCATCATCTCCGCGAGCTGGCGGGAGGTGATGGTCTTCGGGTCGGCGGTGCCGACGGTGGTGCCGCGGCGGATCACCGTGACGGTGTCGGCGATCGCGCGGACCTCGTCGAGCTTGTGCGAGATGAAGAGGAACGTGTAGCCGCCGTCACGCATCTCCCGCACGGTGTCGAAGAGCGCGTCGACCTCCTGCGGCACGAGCACCGCGGTCGGCTCGTCGAGGATGATGATCTTCGCCCCGCGGTAGAGCACCTTGACGATCTCGACGCGCTGGCGGTCGGCGACGCCGAGCTCCTCCAGCAGCGTGTCCGGCTTGGCGCGCAGGCCGGTGCGCTCGGCGAGCTCGGCCAGCCGCGCGCGGGCGGCGCGGCCGATGCCGTGCAGGCCCTCGGCGCCGAGGAAGACGTTCTCGCCGACGGTCAGGTTGTCGGCGAGCATGAAGTGCTGGTGCACCATGCCGATGCCGGCGCGGATGGCGTCCTGCGGGTTGCGCAGCTTCACCTCTTCGCCGTTGATCGCGATGGTGCCCTCGTCCGGCGGCTGCATGCCGTACAGGATCTTCATCAGGGTGGACTTGCCGGCGCCGTTCTCGCCACAGATGGCGTGCACCTCGCCGGCGGCGACGGTGAGGTTGACGTCGGAGTTGGCCACCACGCCGGGAAAGCGCTTGGTGATCCCGGTCAGCTGGACGGCGGGGGCGCCCCGGTCGGGGACGGCCTCGGCCGGGGCCTCGGCTGTGCTCATGGGCGGGAGGATTCCATATCTCTGGAACGCGTGAGGGGCCCGGAGGGAAAACCCTCCGAGCCCCGGACGCGTTGTGAGCCTACTTCTGCGGCTTGTCCGAAACGGTGATGGCACCCGAGATGATCTGGGCCTTGTAGCCGTCCAGGACGTCCTTGATGTCGTCGACCTTGCCGCCGGAGGTGGCGTAGCCGACGCCGTCGACCTTGAGGTCGAACCGCTTCGGCAGGCCGCTCAGGTCACCCTTGGCGACGGCCTGCACGTAGTCGAACACCGCGACGTCGACGCGCTTGAGCATGGACGTGATGATGACGTCCTTGTCGGCCTCGACGGTCTTCTGGTTGTACTGGTCGGAGTCGACCCCGATGGCCAGCGCGTTGCCCGCCTTCGCGGCGTCGAAGACACCCTTACCCGAGGCGCCCGCGGCGTGGTAGATCACGTCCGCGCCCTTGGCGATCTCGGCGGCGGCCTTCGCGTTGCCCTTCGGCGGGTCCTGGAACCCGGAGAAGTCACCGGCCGGGGTCAGGTACTCGTCCTCGATCTTGATCTTGGACGAAACGGTCTTCGCGCCCTGCAGGAAGCCGGCCTCGAACTTCTGGATCAGCGGGGTGTTGACACCGCCGACGAAGCCGATGTGGCAGCTCTTGCTCTTGTACGCGGCGGCGACGCCGGCCAGGAACGAGCCCTGCTCCTCGGCGAAGACCAGCGGCGTCACGTTCGGCAGCTGGATCGAGTCGTCGTCGACGATGGCGAACTTGGTGTTCGGGTACTTGGCCGCGACGACCTTGACCGACGGCGCGTAGGCGAAGCCGACCGCGATGATCGGGTTCAGGCCCGAGGAGGCCATCTGGTCGAGGCGCTGCTGCTTGGCCGACTCGGCCTCGCTGGCGCTGGCGGTGCTCTCGCTGACCGTGGTCACGCCGAGGTCGGACTTCGCCTTGTCGGTGCCCGCGGCGGCGGCGTCGTTGAACGACGCGTCACCCCGGCCGCCGACGTCGAAGGCCAGGCCGATCTTCAGCTGGCTGCCGTCGACCTTCCCGCCGGCCGCGGTCGAGCTGCTGGCGGCGGCGGGCGCCGCGGGCGGCTTCTGCGCGGTGACGCAGTCGGAACCGCCCGTCGAGGCCGCGGTGTTGTTCGAGCTGTTACCACCGCCGGAATCCTTGGCGCACCCGGCCAGGGTGAGCACCCCGGCCATGGCCGCGGCGGCCAGCGCGGTTCCACGCATGCGACGCAACGTGTGTCTCCCTCCCCGCTGATCCAGCGGATGGTCAAGGGCACGACCCGGCCCTACTGCCGGGTCGACCGCCAGACCGTACCCGCCGGACCGGAATGCGCCATAGGAAAGGCACGCTACGTAACACAAACGTTTACTCACGAGTCGCGCGCGCGACGAACCGGACACCGAAAGTGATCAAGGGGCCTACTGCGGGCTACTTTCGGCGGATCGGTTCGCGTTGGGACGGCGAAAATGCCGTTTCGCGTCACTCAGTGTGCCGGGCCGACCGAAGGGTGGGCCGGCCCGGTCACTCTGTGAGATGACCGAGAATCAGCCGCAGGTGAGCCGGGCGGCCGCCCAGTCGCTGCGGTCGTACGAGTTCCCGTCGCCGCCGTCGGTGACGACCAGCCGCAGGTACCGCGCCCCGTGCAGGTCCGCGGCCAGCGGCGTCGCCGGGTCCTCCCAGGTCCGCACCCCGGTCGAGGCGGCCTTCGTGCCGTCCGCGTAGACCTCGAACGTCGCCGAGCCCTGCTTGTTCGTCGCCTCGCGCTCGTCGTCGACGCCGACGTCCGCGGTGAACGCCGTGCAGCGGCCGCCCAGGTAGAAGACGACTTCGCTGGGTGCGTGCGCGCCGAGGCCCTTCGGGTAGCCGACGCCGTTGATGGTCAGCGGCTTGCCGTCGCCTGCCGGGATGCTGCCGTTGGACATGTCCCGCTCGACCGGGCCGTAGCCGTTCTTCTCCGCCGCCCAGCGCAGGTCGCTCGCCCACGCGGACGCCGTCGGCGGCGCCGCGGGGACGGTCAGCCGTTGTTCACCGGACCAGGTGACCTGCCCGAACCCGACCGTGCGGTAGGTGACGCCGCCGCGCAGCGCCGCCGTCGTGCCCTCGGTGCCGGCCGGCGGGGTGACCCGCCACCGCCCCGAAGCCGTCTCGCCGGTCCCGAGCACGACCTTCCACGGCCGCGCCACCTGCTCCACCTGCCAGCCCGCGGGCGCGGTGAGCGTCACGCGCGGGTCGAACACCGGGACGCGGCCCTCGTCGGTCGCGGACACCGTCACCTCGAAGGGCTGCCCGGCGGGCGTGATCTCGCCTGGGACGCCCGGCACCGACGCGACGACCTCGACGCCGCTGCTCACCAGCGGCTCGTTCCGCCACCACGAGCCGCCCGCGTGCACCCGGTAGACGACCGTCGCGTGCGGCGGGACGACCGCGGAGATCGGGCCCGCCGTCTGGAGGTCGCGGTGCGCCCAGAGGTCGCGGGCGGTGTACCCGGCGGCGTTCGCCAGCCCGGCGGCGGCCGCGGTGGTGCCGATCGTGGCGCTCGACGTCGTCTCGTTGAACAGCGCGATCGCCACGTCGCCGCCCGCGAGGGGCTTGGCGAACACCCAGTGTCCGTCCTGGTTGGACAGCACGCGCGCCTGGACGCCGCGGCGGTCCTGGTCGAGCGCGATGACCTCGGCGTTGCGCAGGACGTCGAAGTTCTCCGGCGACACCTTGCGCAGGTCGGCGCCGATGAGCAGCGGGGCGGCCATCATCGCCCACAGCGAGAAGTGCGAGCGGTACTCCTCGGTCGTCATCCCGCCGTTGCCGACCTCGAGCATGTCGGGATCGTTCCAGTGCCCCGGTCCGGCGTACGGCGCGAGCGGCGCGTTCGCCTTGAGGATCTGCAGCACCTTGGCCCAGTTGTCCTTGATGTCGCCGGTGGTCCGCCACAGGTGCCCGACGTCGGCGCCCCACGTCCACGGCTTGTTCTCGCCCCACTCGCAGAGCGAGTACACGATCTGGCGGCCGGTCTTCAGCAGCGCGTCGCGCATCTTCGTGTAGCGCTCGAGCGCGGGGCGGCCCTGGTTGTTGCAGTTGTCGTACTTGAGGTAGTCGACACCCCAGTCCGCGAACGTCTGCGCGTCGACGTCCTCGTGGTCGAGCGCGCCCGGCATGGTCTTCGCGCAGGTCAACGTGCCCGCGCTGGTGTAGATGCCGAACTTCAGGCCCTTCGCGTGGACGTAGTCGGCCAGCGCCTTGATGCCGCTCGGGAACCGGGCCTTGTTCGCCTGCATGCGGCCGTCGGCGTCCCGCGCGGCCTCGGCCCAGCAGTCGTCGACGTTGACGTACTCGTAGCCGGCGGCCTTGAGTCCTTTGTCGACGAAGATGTCGGCGGTGTCGCGGATCAGCTGCTCGTCCACGGCGCAGCCGGTGGTGTTCCAGTTGTTGAAGCCCATCGGCGGCGTCAGCGCCAGCCCGCCGGGCAGCGCCTGCGCGGGCGTGACCGACACCACGGGCAGCAGAGCCGCGACGGCGATCACCAAGCCGAGTCGTCGCACCAGAACATCACCCCATCGTGAGAGATCCGATGTTTGCCCGAGCGACGCTAGGGACGCCTTGACGGTTGGTCAATGACACACGAGTGTTACCAGCCGTTCGGCGTAAAGCATCAGATATCAGATCTGACAGTGATCTGATCTCCGTTGATCGGGACGGCATCGAGTACCCCGCCACCGAGTGCGCTGCACCACACCGCCGGGTGGTGGTGCGGGAGCGCCGGTGTCTGGTCCATCACAGAGGGGAACCCGGAGGTGAGCCGCCTTCCGGGTGCGGGTCTAGCATCCGATTCATCCAGGCTCGATGACGTTGATCTCGGCACAGCCGCCGTTCCCGCGGCGACAGCGGACCTCACGGCCACCGGGCGCACAGTCAGACGTTGGAGGCCGTTCACCGATGTCCACCACGGCGAGCCATGCCCCCGAGGCAGGGGCGAGCGATCGGGCGGGTGCCTCACGCCGGCAGGGGACCTTCTACCGGGGCGACCCCGGCATGTGGTCCTGGGTCCTGCACCGCATCACCGGCGTGCTCACATTCTTCTTCCTGTTCGTGCACGTGCTCGACACCGCGCTGGTGCGCGTGTCGCCGAACACCTACGACCAGGTCATCGAGACCTACAAGACGCCGATCGTCAACCTCCTGGAGGTCGGCCTGGTCGGTGCGGTGCTGTTCCACGCGCTGAACGGCATCCGCGTCATGCTGGTCGACTTCTGGTCGAAGGGCCCGCAGCTGCAGAAGGCCATGACGTGGGTGATCGGCGTGGTCTGGGTCGTGGTGATGGTCCCCGGTGCGTTCTTCATGCTGAAGCGCACCGCCGAGACGCTCTTCGGGGGTAACTGACATGGCCGACCTCGCGCTCGCCAACCCCCGCACCCCGAAGCGCCCGGCCGCGCGCCGGAGCAACTTCGAGCTCTACAGCTGGCTGTTCATGCGGATCTCCGGGCTGGCACTGGTCATCCTGGTGCTCGGCCACCTGCTGATCATGAACATCCTCGACGGCGGTGTGCACCGGATCAACTGGGGCTTCGTCGCCGGCCGCTGGGCCTCGCCGTTCTGGCAGTTCTGGGACCTGGCCATGCTCTGGCTCGCCGAGATCCACGGCGGCAACGGGCTGCGCACGATCATCGACGACTACGCCCGCAAGGACAGCACGCGGTTCTGGCTGAAGATCCTGCTGTACGTCTCGATGGTGCTGATCCTGGCCGTCGGCACGATGGTGATCTTCACGTTCGACCCGAACATGCCCGCGAACTGACACAGCGTCGAACCCGGAGACTTTTTCATGCAGTTCCACAAGTACGACGTGGTGATCGTCGGCGCCGGTGGCGCCGGCATGCGCGCGGCCATCGAGTCCGGCCAGCGCGCCCGCACCGCGGTCCTCACCAAGCTGTACCCGACCCGGTCCCACACCGGCGCGGCCCAGGGCGGCATGTGCGCCGCGCTGGCGAACGTCGAAGAGGACAACTGGGAGTGGCACACCTTCGACACGATCAAGGGCGGCGACTACCTGGTCGACCAGGACGCCGCCGAGATCATGGCGAAGGAGGCCATCGACGCGGTCCTCGACCTCGAGAAGATGGGCCTGCCGTTCAACCGCACGCCCGAGGGCAAGATCGACCAGCGCCGCTTCGGCGGGCACACGCGTGACCACGGCAAGGCCGCCGTCCGCCGCGCCTGCTACGCCGCGGACCGCACCGGCCACATGATCCTGCAGACGCTGTACCAGAACTGCGTCAAGTACGGCACGGAGTTCTTCAACGAGTTCTACGTGCTCGACCTGATCACCAGCCCGGACGAGAACGGCAACCCGGTCGCCTCCGGCGTCGTCGCCTACGAGCTGGCCACCGGCGAGCTGCACGTCTTCCAGGCGAAGTCGATCGTGTTCGCCACCGGCGGCGCGGGCAAGATCTTCAAGACGACGTCGAACGCGCACACCCTCACCGGTGACGGCCTCGGCATCATCTTCCGCAAGGGCCTGCCGCTGGAGGACATGGAGTTCTTCCAGTTCCACCCGACCGGCCTCGCCGGCCTGGGGATCCTCATCTCGGAAGCCGTCCGCGGCGAGGGCGGGATCCTGCGCAACGCCTCCGGCGAGCGGTTCATGGAGCGCTACGCCCCGACCATCAAGGACCTCGCGCCGCGCGACATCGTGGCGCGCTCGATGGTGCAGGAAGTGCTGCAGGGCCGGGGTTGCGGCCCGAACAAGGACTACGTCGTCCTGGATGTCACGCACATCCCCGAGGAGACGCTGAACGCGAAGCTCCCGGACATCATGGAGTTCTCCCGGACCTACCTGGGCGTCGACCCGGTCAAGGAGCCGGTGCCGGTGTTCCCGACGTGCCACTACGTCATGGGCGGCATCCCGACCAACATCCACGGCGAAGCGTTGCGGGACAACGAGAACGTCATCCCGGGTCTGTACGCGGCGGGCGAGGTCGCCTGCGTGTCCGTGCACGGCTCGAACCGCCTGGGCACGAACTCGCTGCTGGACATCAACGTGTTCGGCCGCCGCGCCGGCATCGCGGCCGCGGAGTACGCGCTGGCGCACGAGCACGTCGAGCTGCCTTCGGATCCGACCAAGCTGGTCGAAGAGCAGCTGGCGGGCCTGCTGTCGGAGCACGGCGACGAGCGCGTCGCCGACATCCGCAAGGAAATGCAGCAGACGATGGACTCGCACGCGTCGGTGTACCGGACCGAGGACACGCTGAAGCAGGCGCTGACCGACGTCCAGGCGCTGAAGGAGCGGTACCAGCGGATCACCGTGGCGGACAAGGGCAAGCGGTACAACACGGATCTCCTGGAGGCCGTCGAGCTGGGCTTCCTGCTGGAGCTGGCCGAGGTCCTGGTCGTGGGCGCGCTGGCGCGCAAGGAGTCCCGCGGCGGCCACGCCCGCGAGGACTACCCGAACCGCGACGACACGAACTTCATGCGGCACACCATGGCCTACAAGCAGGGCCCGGGTCTGTCGTCCGACATCCGGCTGGACTACAAGCCGGTCACCTTCACCCGCTACGAGCCGATGGAGCGGAAGTACTGATGACTGCTGTTGCTGAATCTCCTTCGGCTTCCGCCGCGGACGAGCACACGCCGATCACCGTCACGCTGAAGATCCTCCGGTTCAACCCGGAGGTGGATTCGGAGCCGCACTGGGAGTCCTACGACGTCCCGGCGCAGCGCACCGACCGGCTGCTGAACCTGCTGTTCTACGTCAAGGACTACATCGACGGGACGTTCTCGTTCCGCCGCTCGTGCGCGCACGGCGTGTGCGGGTCCGACGCGATGCAGATCAACGGCATCAACCGCCTGGCGTGCAAGGTCCTGATGAAGGACCTGCTGGAATCCGGCGGCAAGAAGACCACGATCACGATCGCCCCGATCAAGGGCCTGACGACGTTGAAGGACCTCTACGTCGACATGGACCCGTTCTTCGAGGCGTACCGCGCGATCAAGCCGTACCTGATCACGTACGGCAACGAGCCGACGCGCGAGCGGATCCAGTCCCAGGCCGACCGCGACCGCTTCGACGACACGACGAAGTGCATCCTGTGCGCCTGCTGCACGTCGTCCTGCCCGGTGTACTGGAACGACGGCTCGTACTTCGGCCCGGCGGCGATCGTCAACGCCCACCGGTTCATCTTCGACTCCCGCGACGAGGGAGCGGAGGAGCGCTTGGACATCCTCAACGACGGCGAGGGTGTTTGGCGCTGCCGGACGACGTTCAACTGCACGGACGCCTGCCCCCGAGGGATCCAGGTGACCAAGGCGATCCAGGAAGTGAAGCGCGCCCTGCTGTTCAAGCGGGTTTGAGTCATACGCAAACGGCCCTCCGGCGACCTGGCCGGAGGGCCGTTTTTCCTTTGCCCGCCCCCCTCCAAACCGGCGGCCGGGCGAGCGAGGCAACCAACGACGTCACCAGACCTCCCCAATCCCGACCACCTCCAACCCGCCGGCCGGACACGCGAGGCAACCAACGACGTCACCAGACCTTCCCCGCCCCTCATCCCAGCCTTCCCTTCAGCCGGCGGGCGGGTTTGTCAAGGCACGCTTTCCCGCCTTGACAAACCCGACCACCCCCGCCCCTCCGGGGGGATTTTCAGCCGGCGGT